>JAHDGN010000003.1 GCA_020627645.1 Akkermansiaceae bacterium | reverse complement strand
AAAGATTTCCCTCCTGATCAAACTTCGATACCATCGCAAACTCATGGTAGTGCCAAAAACCCCAAGAATCATTAAACGTCTCGTATCGGTCAATCACACCATCAGCATCACGATCAACCAACTTCGTCACCTCCGCCGCATGCGTCGCATAAAGCACCCCATCCTTCAAAGACAAGCCCAACAACTCGTCCATACCTGAGGCATACTTCACGAATTTAGGCCTTGGATTCTGGTCCGACAAACCATCGACTAAAAAAACATCACCTCGCCGCGTTCCCACCGCAATCCGACCATCTGGCATCGTCTCAAACGAACCAGCTTCAATCATCTTACCAGCAGGGGGGGCGATCTCGACAATACGATAATACTCCCTTTCCCTCTCTGCCGTCCCCCATTCGTCCCCCAAAGGTTCTGCACCAAATACAAGACCTCCAAAGAAACTCCCAATCACCATAATTCTCTTCATGATCCTAAAACTTATAAATGACTTTCACACTTTTTTGACCCACTAAATCGATAACGCCTTCACGGACACCTCCACGATCGCGAACAACAATTCCTACAGCCAGAACCTCCAAGCCGCCGGGCAACCTCACCCCTCCTTCGATTTTTTCCAATTTCTGATCGGCAGCGATGCGGAAAAACCACCCCTTCGTTTCCCCGTCAAATTTCAACGCCCTGGTAAGATGACCAACCTCATCGACAAAAGAATCTTCCACCGTCACTTCCCCAATCACGTACCGAAATACCGGTCGCCTCTTCTGATCCAAATCATATCCCAAAAATCGAAATCCCTCAACTCGCTTCCCCTTCTCCAAGATTGGCCAAGCCGTTTTCAAACCATCCTCCAACCTCACAAAAGCCGGACCTTCGGGAAACCTCACCTTTTGACGACTTTGTTCATTCACATTTCCTGAACCCTGACCTCTCCAAACACCCGACATTTCGCCAAACTTGCCCTTCCAAATCGTCCCCACCCGCAACTGCTGAGCACAAAAGGACAAATTCATCCCTCCCGGATAGCCTACCCCAATTCCCCGTTTTCCAATCCCATGATACTGCCTTCGGAAGACCACAGGATCCTCACCTGTTGGCCCAAAATAAATCGGCTCACGCTTCACCCCCTGAGGAGTTCTCCCCTCTCTTCCTCTTTCCAAATACTGCCAAATGGCATCAATTTGACGACTTGAATTCCCTTCCAAGACATCCTTCCTCACCGCTTTCCCCCCCGGCCAGAAACTCGGCATGATCGTTCCTTGCTGAAATTTAGAAGGGTCCCTCATGAATTGATGGAACCAATTCTCCTGTAACCTCGAAGCCATACTCGTCATCTCCAACCCAGCCAAAGTCGTGCCACTCTCACCCAAATAAGTATGACAAGAAATACAGGATAAGCCTTTCGAACCTAAAAGCTGGTAACCAGCATCATGGGCATCCCTCAACTTCGCAATCTTATCAATCTTCACTTCCTCAAGCCGATCAACCTTCGGAAGCCACTCTAACAATTTTTCAACATTGTCTACCCCATGCCTCGGCATCCGAGTTGTCATATAAGGCCTCACCTCTTCACCACCCACCAACACCTTTCTCATCCAACCACTCTTCAATTTAGCTCCTACCAAATCCAATTTGGGCGGAATACGAGCCTGCTCGCCTAAGTTCAAATTTGTTGTCTTAAAATACTCATCCCGCGCAGGCATCACACCACCAAAGCCCCCCCTCTCATGACAGGCAACACAGTTCATTTGTGCTAGGTGCACACCAACCTTTTCCTCCAATTTCAGTTGGACAGGTTCGACACCGACAACTTCCTTCAATAGCCCCACCTGCTTGTCAGAGAGACCGTAGCGAACTCCCCCACAGTCGTCTTTTAAGACCAATGATTTTAAATCAGGGCCCATGACCTTTTTTTCCCCCTCTCCCCCATGGCACTGGGCACAACCAACCTCCTGATAAATCTCCCGTCCTTTCTCCAACAATCCCATCGCCTTCATCGGCTCAATCTTCTTCGCCTTCTGCCCTCGCAATAAATAAGCAGCTAAATCCTCAGCCTCCTCGTGGGTCAGCTTCATATCAGGCATCCGTCCCGATGGCCTCACCTTGAGCGGATCCTTCAAAAATTCCCGTAAACTTCCTAAGCCATACTTCTTCTCCAATCCCAGCAATGGAACCGACCCCGCAATCTCCTTCCCCTCAGGATCATGACAAGCCGCACACCCCACCGATTCATACAAAACCTTACCCCTTTCAACCGCCTCCAACTGGATCTCGCCACCCTCGACATGTCCAGTTCCCAAAGAAACCAAATACTCAGTCAACGCCAATGCCTTTTCTTTTCGCTCTTTCTCGCTCAGACCATGAAAAACATCAGGCATCGTCGTTCCCGGCTTGACCGAGTGAGGTTTGGCTAAAAAGCGCACCAAATAATCATGCCGAACCCTTTCCCCAACCTTGTCCAAAACGGGCCCACCTTTAGATTCAAAATCTCCTTGGTGGCAAGAAACACAACTCAACTCCCCAATCAAAACATGCCCACCATGGGCACTCAGATCCATTCCACTTACAATGGGCTCCCCCGAAACATGCCCTAGGCTCAACAACAAACCTAAAAAAAACAGACGAAATTCTCTCACTCTCACAAAGATCACGGTTGCTAACGCAACTAACGAACCAACATAAATTCGATCTTGAAAGGAAAACTCTCCAAAATCATCTAACTTTCCCAAATTTCTTCGTAGCTTCTTCCCCTAAAATAAGGCAAAATTGAATAAGCAATCTAGCAAGTCCGTTACATACTATCATGAAAGCAACCAAAATAATCGCAACCCTCTCCGCCGCTGGCGCACTCGCCATGGTTTCCTGCTCACCCGCTCAACAACAATACGCCCTAGGTGGAGCAGCTGCTGGAGCCGCTGTCAGCGCCATGACAGGAGGTGACACTAAAAACATTTTCAAAGCTGCCGCTGTAGGAGCTGCTGCAGGAGCAGGATACAAAGCCTATCGCGAGCACCAAAACAATCCAGGCGGGACCTACACCACCCCACAAGGCAATACACCAGCCCCAGTCAATTACCCCACCGCAACTCGCACCCAAGACCCGACAGTCGTTGTGAGCCCATACAAACCCTACAACAAAGTAAGAGTCAGCGCGTTCAAACCCGGCGATCTTGCCAAAGACCCCACTACCCAACAAATCTTCGTTGTCCCCAACTAATTGATAACGTTCAACGGTTTCCTCACCCGCTCGGCACCAACCGAAGCGGGTTTTTTTTGCCCGACTTCCCTGATCAAATATTTTTCAATGCTTCTGTCGAATCACCGAAACGATCAGCCTGCACACCAAATTCATTCAACATTCGGACGTACAAATTGGAGAGTGGAACCTCCTGCTTCAAATCCACATGTCTCCCAGTATCGAATTTACCACCACCGTTTCCAGCGACAATGATAGGCAGATCATGATGGTTATGACGATCTCCATCCGAAATACCACTCCCATAGACAATCATCGAATTATGAAGCAAGGACTGCCCGTCCACATCCTTTACTGCTTTCATCCGCTCCAAAAGATAAGCCAACTGAGAAATGTAAAACTCATCAATCCTTTGAATTTTTTCCAAATTCTCCTTCTTTTTTCGGTGATGAGATAAACTGTGATGTCCCCCGGAAACACCAATCTGCTTGAACGATCGGTTGCTACCATCATGGGCCAACAAAAAAGTAGAAATCCTCGTACTATCAGTCTGAAAAGCCAAGACCATCATATCCATCAACAATCGCATGTGTTCCTGATAGTCTTTTGGCTTTCCTAATGGAGCATCCACTCCTGGGTCAGGAACGGGTCCAAACGACTCCGCTTTCTCAATTTGCCGCTCAATCTCCCTCACCCCAGTTAAATACTCATCAAGCTTCTGCTGGTCATTCCGACCCAGTTTCCGATGCATTAACTTCGCGTCATCAGAAATAAAATCTAAAATCGACTGCTTTGATTCCCGCCTCTGCGCCAAACTCCGCTCACGATCTTTCCCAGTTCCAGCACCAAACAACCTTTCAAAAACCAGTCTCGGGTTCGCTTCTGGAGTATTGGGCTGACTCTCCGTCCGCCATGACAGATTATACTGGTAAGCGCAGGAATACCCCGAATCACAGCTTCCCGACTTTCGAACCCCATCACAGGTCAACTCCAATGACGAAAACCTCGTGACATCTCCAACCGTCTGAGCGGCCACCTGATCAACCGACATTCCAACCCGAATGTCAGAGCCCGCCGTTTTCTTCGCTCTCTGCCCTGTCAAAAATGTCGCTCCACTCCGAGCATGATCACCTGCCCCATCTTTTCCACCCGTCGCATGCTTGTGAGCAAATCCAGTATAAACCTGCAAATCATCCTTCATTCCCTCCAATCCCTCCATCGTCTTGCCGAACTCAAAATTCTTCCCCTCTCCCCTCACCCGCCAATGCTCCAGATTAACCCCATTCGGAATGTAGAGATACGCCATTCTAAGGGGCGCACCAGTGGACGTCATTCCTGCCTTGGCCGTTTTACCCACAACACCAGGAATCGAACCCAAAGACTCAAAAGACGGCAAAGCAACCGCGGCCCCGATTCCTCTCAAAAAATTGCGACGATTAATTTTCTGATCAGACATGGAACCTTATACCAACAATCTCGCTATTTTCATACAATAAATCGCCAACTAGGCCTTGAAAAGAGGACTACCGACGCTATTAGCTTCTTCATAACCAACGCATCAAAAAGTTTTGAAAAAAGTTCTACTCCTACTCTCTCTTCCAGTTCTGACAAGCTGCTCCATCACCACTGAATCCCTGATTGAAAGCATGTTAAGCGATAACGACGACTACGGAACAGATTCATGCACCTCATTTGAAGGAAGCAGTTGGCGAGACAAATATTCCGACCGCTCTTCAAGCGCTAGAAGCTCGAGCTCTCGGAGCTACGAGAAAAAAGAGGATTAAATCACCCTCCTCGCCTCTGTTGAAAAGGAGCTGACTCCACAACCGCGTGAACCAGCTCCTTCAAACTCCCCCCCCGAGACTCCAAACTCTTTACCAACAAATCAATGGTAGTGGCATCGTAGTATTCCATACCTCGACCAATCGCATAGGTAAGCAATTTTTCACTCAGGCATCGATAAAAATCAGTCCTTCTAGACGACGCCAAAACCTTCTTAAGTTCAGGCAAATTCCGAAATCTCTCTCCGGTCACTAAGCGACCCGCCGTATCAATCGGCTTCCCCCTCTCTTTTTCTCGATACATCCCTAGAGCATTAAAATTCTCCAACCCCAACCCGATCGGATCCATCCGTTGATGACAACTCGCACAAATCGCCTTTTTGCGATGAACTTCCATCATCTCTCTCATCGTGAGCTTTTTCTTCTTTCCATGCGCAGCCTCCTCTAGCTCCGGAATTCCGGGTGGCGCCGGAGGAGCAGGAGTTCCCAACAAATGATCCAACACAAACAACCCACGTTTCACTGGCGAAGTTCTCGTAGGATTCGACGTCACCACCAAAAACGTCCCCTGCCCTAAGATCCCACCTCTTTCAGGATAATCCTTCAAATCGACATACCTCATCTCCTCTCCAACGACCCCCTTCACCCCATAAAATTTTGCCAACCGTTCATTCAAGAAACTATACTTTGCCGAAATCAACTCCTCAGCCGGACGATTCTCCTTTAAAACATACTCAAACATCGCCTCAGTCTCCCCCTTCATCGCCCACCTCACATCCCCACCAAATTTCTGATTCGCTCCCCGCCCATCAACTTTCAAGATCCTTCGAGCATCCACAGGAACGGTAGTCACGTCCCTTGCCTGTAACCACTGTCCCACAAACTGATCCACAAACCGTCTTGAGCGCCAATCGCTCAACATTCGATCCACCTGCTTCCTCAAATTCTTTCGTAATCTTCCCCCCTTCGCCAAATCCAACAGCTCGTCATCAGGAACCGAGTTCCAAAGAAAAAACGAAAGACGCGAGGCCAAAACAAACTCATCCAAATCGACAACTTTCCCTCGATCATTTGGTCTAGGCTGGATCTCCGCACGAAACAAAAATCTCGGCGAGGCTAAAAGCGCAGTCAATGCCTGACGAATCCCATCTTCAAACTTTTTCCCCTTTGCAGAATCAACCTCCATCACCATTTGAACCAATTTTTCAAGAGTTCTCCGATCCACCTCTCGTCGATAAATTCTCCGAGCCAATTTCTTTAAAATCTTTCCAGCATAAACCTTTCGCTCCTTCTTCCCCTTCGGAGGCTCTCCATCAATCATGACCTTACGATAACTCGACGAATACTGATTTAGACGACCATCCTTCGGGCCACGCAAGCGCACCCCTCGAAACACAACTTTCTGCTTCTCCTGCCCCTGACCAACCTTCTTGCCCGGAAACACTCTCAGCTCGATCTTCCTCTTCCCTTTCTTCAACTTAACGCTCCTCTTTAGAAGCTGCTTACTACGTTGATCCCACCCCAAATTCCGCTTACCCAACAACCGATCGCCGACCCAGAATTCAAAATGTCCTGTCTCCTCAGTGTATCCGGTCGCACCATCAACCGTATAGTCTAACTCCACCTCGTAGTCACCATCAACAGGCACCTGGAATTCCACAAAAACCTTCCCCCCTGCTTCAAGACTCGCCCAATTCCGCTGCTTCTTCGGACGATCAACCATTCTGAAATTCCCCGGCCAACGTTTCAAAACTGGCATCTCTTTTTTCAACCCCACTGGTAGAGCCTTTCTCGCGATCAACTCCGCAGCCTCTAAATATTTCTCCATGTGTAATGGAGAAATAGTCAGGACATCCCCAATTGTATCAAATCCATAACCGGTATCATCAGCAGGAAAGTTCTCCCAAGTCTTAAAATCGACCCCCAACAAATCCTTCACCGCATGATGATACTCCATCCGGTTTAAACGACGAATGGTCACCCGTCCCGGATCCGGCCTCTCAGGATCTAACTTGAAAACCATCCCTTCAATCCACTTCATCAACTTTTTACGCTCCTTCAAATCCGGTTGATCCTCACCCGAAGGGGGCATGATCTGAGACCGCAAATTCCTCCAAACCGGCTCCCAATGCTTCACATCTCCTAAGTGTTTCGCCAAATCCTCATACTCATCCATCACAAATCCCCCCTTCTGAGCCCCGTCCCCATGACAATCATAACAATAATCCTGCAGTAAAGGCTCAATCTCATCCCGAAAAAATTCATCTGCGGTCACGGATCCGCAAATGAGCAAAAACAAGAATAAAAACCTCATCTTAATCTTCTACGAAACCAAAACCCGATTTCTAATGCGCAATTCAAAACATCTGCTTTAATCCGCCCCAACGAAACATCCTCATCCACGTCATGAAAGCTCTTGTAAAGGCCGAAGCAGCCCCCGGTTTGACCCTCACCGACGTCCCGCAACCGACTCCAGGATCGCGGGAGGTTCTCATTCGCATCGATCGCACCGGAATCTGCGGCACCGATCTCCACATCTACAAATGGGACGAGTGGGCTCAAAAAACAATCCCCGTTCCCCTTGTCGTGGGACACGAATTCGTTGGCACCATTGTCGAGCTAGGCCCTGACGTTGATTTCCTGAAAGAAGGCGACCTTGTTTCCGGTGAGGGACACCTCATCTGTGGTCGGTGCCGCAACTGCCTCGCCGGCAGGCGCCACTACTGTAAAGACACGAAGGGAGTCGGTGTTAATTCGCCTGGGGCTTTTGCCGAATACCTTGTTCTCCCCGCCACGAACGTTTGGAAACTTGCACCAGAAATTTCCAAAGACGTTGCCGCCATCATGGACCCCTTCGGCAACGCCACCCATACCGCTCTCGCCTTCCCTCTTCTTGGAGAAGATGTTCTCATCACTGGCGCAGGCCCTATCGGCTGCATGGCTGCTGCCATCGCGAAACACGCCGGAGCACGCCATGTCGTCGTCACCGACCTCAACCCTCAACGACTCGAACTCGCCCAAAAACTCGGCGCCACCCGCACTGTCGATGTCACCAAGGAGAAACTGCCTGACGTCCAAAAGGAACTTCGAATGAAAGAAGGCTTCGATGTCGGCCTTGAAATGTCTGGCAACAAACACGCCTTCAATGATCTCATCGCCAACATGAGGCATTCCGGACAAATTGCCCTTCTTGGAATTCCCGAACCAGGCATTGGCATCGACTGGAACCAAGTCATCTTCAACTCTCTGACGATCAAAGGCATCTATGGACGCCAAATGTACGAAACATGGTATCAGATGACATCAATGGTTCAATCTGGCCTCAATATCGAACCAGTCATCACTCATCACTTCCACTATACCGAATTCGAGAAAGGCTTCGAAGCAATGTCCGAAGGCTCTTGTGGAAAAGTCATCCTCAACTGGGCCGACTAATGAATCGATCACTTTTTATAACTTAACAACCACCCTCAGCTATTTGATTCAATGATCACAGAAAATTTCCAAAACCATCTCAAGTCCACTCTTACTGAAATTGACGCAGCTGGCCTCTACAAACGTGAACGCTTCATCGCATCCTCTCAGGATGCGGAAGTCACCCTCGAAGACGGACGCACAGTCATCAACATGTGCGCCAATAACTACCTCGGCCTAGCCAATCATCCCGAAGTTTGCCAAGCCGCCCGACAAGCCCTCGATAGTCACGGGTTTGGAGTGGCGTCTGTTCGCTTCATTTGCGGCACCCAAACCCTCCATCGTCAACTTGAAGAAGCCCTCTCCCAATACCTCGGCACCGAAGACACCATTCTCTACCCCTCCTGCTTCGACGCAAATGGAGGACTCTTCGAGGTTCTCCTCACCGCTGATGACGCAGTCATCTCCGACTCCCTCAACCACGCCTCCATCATTGATGGTGTCCGCCTCTGCAAGGCAAAACGATTCCGCTACAACAACAACGACCTCCAAGATCTCGAAACAAAACTCCAAGAAGCAGACGCTGCTGGCGCTCGCTTCAAACTCATCACAACCGACGGTTCATTCTCAATGGACGGAGTCATTGCCGACCTCGCCGGAATCCACGCTCTCGCCAACAAATACAATGCCATCGTTCACTTCGATGACTGCCACTCAACCGGGTTCCTTGGGGAACGAGGACGCGGCACCCACGAGCACTGCGGCCTTTTCGGAAAAATTGATATCACCACCGGCACTCTCGGAAAAGCCCTCGGCGGGGCATCCGGAGGATACACCTCCGGCAAAAAGGAGATCATCGACCTCCTCCGCCAACGCTCTCGACCCTACCTCTTCTCCAACTCAATCGCCCCCCCAATCGTTGCTGCTTCACTCAAGGTTCTCGAACTTCTCACCAACTCCACTGAACTTGCTGATCGTGTCAAAAACAACACCAAATACTTCCGCGACCACCTCGCCTCGACCGGCTTCACCATTCTTGGCCAAGATCATCCGATCTCTCCCGTCCTCCTAGGCGACGCCGCCCTCTCTCAGAAATTCTCCCAAAAACTTCTCGAAAAAGATATCTACGCCATCGGCTTCTTCTACCCAGTCGTCCCACAAGAAAAAGCCCGCATTCGCACCCAAATCTCAGCCGCTCACACCAAAGAACACCTAGACAAAGCTCTCGAAGCTTTCATCGAGACGGGCAAAGAGCTTGGGGTGATCTAATCAGCGAACCAGGGGAAGCGACTCCAGTTACCAAAACGTCAATTTTTGTGTCGCTTAATGAGCTTGATCGCTTCCTTCGCAAATCTCTCCCCCAAAACCTCATAACCTTTCTTGAAGTAATGGAGATCATTTTTGATCTCCTTCCCTCTCCGGTTGACCCCATCATTCAAATCATCAGTATTAACCAAAGCACCTCGATCTGAACCCTTCACAACCTTCTCTTGGGCTTTACGAACTTTAGTCCAGTGATGATACCTTCGATTCTTCAGATCAAAATCGCTAAGCCGCCCAATCACAAAATTGACCTCTTCTTGACCAAGATCCTCTTCTACCTGGTCAATGAGCCCCTTCAAACTTTTCTCATACACCTCCCCATGCTTTTCTTTCGCATCTCTCTCCCCCTGCATCCAAACAAAAGTCACCGAAGCAATCTTCTTACCCTTAATCCCCGCTTTCACTTTTTTCATCAAGCGATCATACAAATCTGACTTCGCTCTCGGCTCACCCCCTCTCTTCGGTTTCCAATCTCGATACCAACGACGAATCGGTTGACCACTCACCGCATCCTTCACAATCAACACCTTCTCCTTCCCAAACTCAGCCTCAACAGCAGGAGCAAAAGAATCCTTCGGGTCCATCGCAGCCATATTCGACTGACCTGAGAGCACAAATAAATGAACACCAACCTCATCGCCCTTCAAAGCACTTCCCAAACTCATCCCTACCACTATCAAATAAATAACAAATCTCATGATCATGATTCAAAATAAACTCGCACTCACTACCAATGACAGCGAGAAATTCACCAGCACGATGGATGATTCATCGTCCGATCAACAGATTTGCAAAATGAGGTGACAGAAGGCGCCCTTAACTCGGCTCCTGTTTTTTCTCTCCTTCCTTCTTCAACCGCAACTGACCACAAGCAGCATCGATATCATGTCCCTTCTCCAAGCGAAGAGTCGCAGGAACTCCACCCTGCGTCAAAACCCGCCGAAAACTTTGACAAGCTCCATCCGAAGGCCTCACCCACTCCAACCCTTCCACCTTATTGTAAGGAATCAAATTGACCTTAGCATTTAACCCTCGCGCCCTTTCGGTGAGCAAACGTGCCTGCTCAACACCCGCATTCACACCTTCAATCAAAATATACTCTAACGTGATTTTCTGTTTCTTCTTCTCACTCCATACTTTGAGCGCCCCCATCAACTCCTCCACCGGATACTTCCGATTGATTGGCATGATCTGATCTCGGGTCACATCATCAGGTCCATGCAAGGAAATTGCCAATCGAATCTGCTGTCGCAATTCAGCCAATTTTTTGATCTGAGGTACCAACCCCGAAGTCGAAACCGTGATTCTTCGAGCTCCAATATTTAACCCCCAATCCGCCGTAATCATCTCCAATGCTTCGACCAAGTTCCGATAATTTGCCAATGGCTCCCCCATTCCCATAAAAACCAAATTATTCACCTTCTCACCCGACAGCTCTTCGACCAAAATAATTTGAGAAACAATTTCGGCAGCAGTCAAATTTCTCGTAAAACCATCAAGGCCCGAAGCGCAAAATCGACACCCGTATGCGCAACCCACCTGCGAGGACACACACAATGTATAGCGGTCCGATCGCTCACCCCACAAGCCAGGCGAGGCAGGGATGAGAACAGTTTCCACATACCGACCATCGCCCAACTCTAAAAGATACTTCCGCGTTGTATCATCCGCACCTTTCGTTAAGACATGCTTTAATGGCCTCAGTGAATACTGACTCGACAACGCATCCCGCAAATCTTTGGGTAAGTTGCTCATCTCATCCCATGATCCCGCCCTCTTCCCATAGATCCACTCCAATACTTGCGTTCCTCGGTACTTAGGCTGCCCCAACCCCTCCAAAACCTCCTCGATTTGACTCCTATTCAACATTGATCAAATTGGCCGACACAAAACAAACGGAGAAACCACCAAGGCCACAAACACCTGCTTTCCCCCCTCCCACTGCGCAGCATGTAGCTCTTCAATTTTCACTAGGTCCCCAGCCTTCAACCAACTTTCTACGACTTCCTTTTGGTCGTCTGCAAACGCAACCCCGACCTCTTCCAATGACAATCTCTGATCCACAAAAAACAACACCCCAGCCTCATAATGTTCCTTCAGATATTCCCACCCTATCTCCCCCAAATACTTCGTCAGCTTCTCTTCAGTCGTCGTCTCATCATCCCCCAACATCCCATATCTCATCTCATCCGAGGACCCCACTCCATTCTCAATCATATTCTTAGCAATTCCTGATTTCCTTTCTCTAATTTCCCCCCCTGAACAATACGACAACGGAGGCCACCTCGTCCCTTCAAAAACTCCTCGGCGCCCGGGGCACAAGCCTCATCCATCCAATAACATGGCTTCGCCTCCTCACTCCCAGTAAACTCCACATTGCCTATGCGAAATCTCCGCCCGATCAATCCGTTCAAATCAACTCCCTCGATCAACACATTTCTACGAAAAGCAGAAGGCTCCAATTCTTCCAACTCAAAGTGATCGCGCACCAATTCATAAACAGCCCAATCAAAAAAGGTGACCTGACCTTTATAGTCCTCCTTATAATCAAAAAAACGATCTCCAACGACTCCTCGTCCAGCCACCAACTCAATCTCCTCCTGAGCATTAATCTGAAAGCTTTCAGAGCCCTTCCCATGCCTCCCATAGTAGTTGTGACCCGGTGAAACGAAAAGACGCTTCACCTCAGCTTGAACTGCGTCCATGCCGAGGAAGCTACCAAAACTTTCCTCATCAGGCAACTGATGCTCAACCAAATGACTTACTTCCGAGTCGGCCGAGTAACCACTGGACGATTGGTCGGCCGAGACGGGACAACCGGACGACTAGGCGGAGTCACGACCGGCCGACTTGAAGGAGTCGGGCGGCTGGTCGGCCGTCCAACCGGACGATTCGTCGGCCGATAAGGAGTCACCTGTCCACCTGAAGGCCGACTAGGCCTCGGAGTCGGGCGAATCGTTGGACGAGGCCTCACGCTGGGTCTAGTGCGAAACGGATCCACCCTCGGCACCTCTCGAATGATTGTCCTTTCGTGAGGAACCACAATCACTCGATCAGGCTCAACCAAGTGATCACGAATAACAATTTCGTTTCGCTCTTGAAAACCTCCCTCATTCGCTCTCTTTGCTTCCAAATTTTTCAACCTTTCCAGAACCTCCATCATCATCTCATCCCTCCCTTTCTCGACCTTCTCTTTCTCTTTCTTCTCCTTTTTACTCTTCTCCTTCTTCGCAAGATTCTCCTCTTGCGCAATTGCTACCTTCTCCCAGTCAACAAAAAGACGCTCGTGCCAGGTCTGAGGCAATTCCCAATAAGGAACCCTCAAAAAACGATTCTTGTATCGGAACGTCACCCCATAATCAGTCACTTTCATCACTTTCACATTGGAAAATTTCTTCCCTGATGTCGTGACCAGCTTCGCGTGAGTTTCCCCGATCACTTTTTCTCTCGCCACCCTCCTTAGCTCCTCAACATCGGCCTTTTCACCATCCTCCGATACAGAAACTCGTTTTTCCTCCAACTTCTTAATCTTGCTCTCCAGATCCTTCACTAACTGAGTCAACTCCCCAACGAGCTTGTCATTGTTAACATGAAGACTTTCTTTTCTTTCTCCCAGAGCAGCGAGATCCTTTGCCAAATCGGAAACTTGCCCCTGAAGGTCATCTAATGCTTGTTCAGAAATCTGATGATTCACATCCGCGCGTTTGCAAGAAACACAAAGAAATAGTGGAAGGACGAATATGACTTGAAAAATTAACCCCGCTTTCATTTTACCTGCTATGTCTAGAATTAACGAACCATAGCGCCAAATTATTCGAAAAGAAACCTACAAAACGTTTTTAAGCCCCAAAACGACCCGATCAATAGCCCCACTTACGCTTGAAACTTGATTATTAACCATCACGACAAAAACAAATTCCTTCCCACTTTTTGCCACAAAATACCCGCCAAATGATCGAACCCTCGTCATGCTACCCGATTTCGCTCTCCCCCCAAATCTTGAAGGCAAAGATCGATAAAACTGATCTCCCGTTGCATGTTTCCGGGCCAGACGCAAAATCTCCGCAATTTGCCGGGCTGTTACCGTCCCTCTCGGAGACAATCCCGAACCGTCGTGAATCGTAAATCCCGTGAGATCAACCCCTTGCTTTTTCCAGTGCTCGCGCAACTTCCAAGACGACGCCTCAGTCGTTCCACTTGTCGTGAGTGCCTTAAAGATTGAATCAGCGTACAAATTCACACTCCGACGATTTGTTCCCTCAATGATCTTCAACAACGACGGACTCTTGGTCACAGCCAACGGCTTCAACCCTCGAACCTCCCGCTTTTCCACTAAAGCTTGCCCCAAAACAGCGATCCCTTCCGTTTCAAGATAATCTCTCAGCGACTCAACGCAAAGTAGAGCCGGATCTGGTAAAGCCCCTCGGATCGAAAATTCTCCACCAGCAGGAACGCTCCCTCTAAACGACATCCGTTTCGCTCCTGGCCCTCCATACACATAGCCACGATCACCACTCCCAGCCGGCCCCGTCTTCATAAAATTCTCAAAAACCACCCCTGGAGGTTTGGGCCACACACTTCTCAAAGAAGCACTCTTCCCGACCACCCCCGGCGCAAAGGTCACCCGAAAAGAATTCATATGAAAATTCAAACCAGAAGGTCCCGCTCCATAATAATTCCCGACGTCTCCCCATGGCCAATCATTCACCGCCCTCCTTGACTCAAAGCGCGAACCATCCCCAATCACATCCCCTCTAATTTCAGACACCCCGGCATTCTTCAACGCTTTCACCCAACCCTCAAAATCAACAGTCAGGCTTGTCGAACCCAACGTTGGATCCCCTCCCCCAACAATAACCAAATCATCCCCTTTTAGGAATAAACGAGTCTCAAAGACATAATCTGGCCCCAAAATCTGTAGGGCGGTCGCAGTCGTCACTGCTTTCATCACCGAAGCCGGAATCAAAGCCCGGTCCCCATCCCATTCAGCCACAGCGTCCCCTCCCTCCATCGGTAACACCACAAGCCCCGCAGAAGCCGTCTTCAAAGCGCGATCTCCAACAAAATCCTTCACCAGTTGATCCACCTCTCGAGCACCGAGCACCCCTACAAATACTAAACTCACAAAAATAGACCTCACTCCGAAGATTTGAAATCTCCCGGATTTTTGAAAAGCTCAATCGCTTATTCTTTACAAAACTTCTTCGGACGCAATGACCCCCACTTGTGATCTATTCTTCCACTCCATCCTACTAACCACACTCGCCAACTCATTATTCCATCGGTCTTTCGATACCCAAAAGACCCAAAAAATCGAAACCAAGTTCGATCACCAGGTTTGACACGACAAGACACCAGTCCGCCGAGAAAAAACGAGATAACCTTCTCTCCAAGATCACCACAATCTCCAAACAAGGATGAAAGTAGCATCTACTCGACTTCGAAACGAACCCGGTAGTATGATCTCTCTTCCCGGCCCAAATCAATCGCGTGCTCAAAAAAGTATTTCCCAGAATTAACATGATATCGCTCCTGACTTTCAGGAATTTCAGTCCAGGTGACCAGATCTTGGCTGCTCTGAAAAACAGATCTAAAATGAGGCGAAGACTTCGGGAATTCGATGACAACAGAATCTCGATTGATCTTTTGAACCAACAAACTCTCATTGTTCCTTTTGACCGGTGAAGCCCCAAAAACCCACTCCAAACCGTTTGGAACCCCGTCTCCGTCAGGGTCATCATTTACACTCTGAAATTCCGAAAAACGCCCCCCCCAATCATGACTTCTTTGCCAATCCTCATAAGACAAAAGACGGTCTGATCCCCTCAGAACTTCAAGTTCATCCAGATTGGCCGAATCTTGGCCGATCGTCTCAATTTTAATAGTATTGCTTTCGCCAGCATCAAGATTCACCGACACAATTTTATCCCTCCACTCAGCCCACCCACCTGAAGAATCAAACACCATCGACTGAGCTACCCCATTCACAACTAAACGAACTTCCCGTGGGTTGTTCCCCAACGCATGTCGAAAAACAATTCCTGTCTCACCTCCTTCACCTCCATCAACGTTAATCCATTCAACCGAACTTCCACTAGACTGTAAATTGACAAAACCACTTCCCCGATGACCAGCATGGTTGTTTTCAATGGCTGCTGACGTCACAACGGCGTCTTCAGCCTGCAGACGATATGAACTCTCATTCACAATCGTCACAGCCTGAACAGCTCCCACCCCCTGCTCGTTTAGAATCGTCAAGGAGGCTCTATAAGTCCCCGATCCGAAGACATGAGAAACCACAGGCCCCGACGCGACCGAGCCATCACCAAAATCCCATTGATAAGAGACGATATTCCCAACAGGAGAAAAAGATCTTGTCCCATCAAATTCAATCGTAACCGGCGCCACTCCCCCCACACCATCTGTCACGATGATAGCCATCGGATTTTCGCCCAAAACTAAACGAATTCCCTCCGACCTGACCAAAAACCCATCATGCCCACTAGGATCAGCTGCAACGACTCTAATCGTTTCCCCCTTAGCTCCTTCCGCCATCACCAACCACTTCTCTCTGCCCTCATCTTCTCCAGCTTGCTCAGACTCACTATCAACCTCCAAGCTGGTCCACACTCCTCCACTCAGCCATTCGTAACGATACTCAAAATTTGTCTCCTCGGCCAGCCTTCGAAGATATTGAAACTGCCCCTCACCTCCCACGGACAACAACTTTGGCCCTTTCGAATCAGCACTCTCCGCGTCACTCCCCCAAATCCACTCCTCACGATTGGCCATACCATCACCATCCAAATCATCTTCTCCATCATTGAGCTTCCCCCCCTCAAACATCGCAGCCCAATTGCCATAGCTCCCCACCGGATCTCCACCCTCCGCAATCGCCTCAGCTAGAGAAAACAACTCTCTCGGATCAGTTGACTCCCCCTCTACGACAGCCAACATGGCATCCCAATGCCCCTGAAGCTGGTTCCAGTTGGTCCGATGATTGTGCTTAATTCGATACTCTTCCAGAGCCTCCTGAGCCGCGGATCCATAAACCTTAAAGACATCCCAAGTCGCGCGCGCTCGAAAACCAAACTTCTGACTCGGAAAACGATCCTCAATCTCCAAGGCATACACCAGACCATCAGCTACCCCGATATCAGCTAGAACATTAATCCCTCCTGCCACAGGCCCCATCGGATTGTGATACGAATGATAACTCAAATCCTCATCGCGAATCACATGCAAAATATCCCCCGCAATTGTATGGAATTCCTCCTTAGGTATTCCTCGTAACATCGAAACCCCAATCCCCCGAACCGACTGCCGTTTATGACGCATCAACTTAAGGGCAACTTCGACATGTTTCACCTGATCGGGAACTCCACTCCCCTTAAAAGGCTGAGCCTCAATTCGTCCAAGGGCAACCGCCAACTCTTCTTCCATCACTCCTAGCTCATCGCCATCCTGGCCTTCCAAAAGATAATCTAAAATATCACCATAGTAACTCCTTCCATCAGCCCCCAGAAATGACAACGATATCGCAGCCTCAACTCGCACGATATCATCCTCGCTCTGGTCCCTCAATATCGCAACTAAGTCACTGGCTCGAGCCAATTGCGTAGACTTCGGACACCTCTCCCCAAAATAAGCCACCGCCCCCTTTCTCTCCCAGACATTGTCAGACGAAAACCTTTCGACGAGCCTGGGAATGACCTGTCCCCCAGACTCCATTCCCCGCAAAGGAAAATAAGCCCTCTTCCATATTTGCGGCAATTGACTCCCCCCATAATCAACTAATTCAGCCAACGATTTGGAATTAAAATAAGACGATTTCCCTACCGCCACAGCTTCTACGGCGCCTTCTCCCGATAACCACACAGACTCATCTGCCACTTTCCCCATCACAAATGAATTGCGCCTCGCAACCAAATAAGGACTCGCCATGGCATACTGCCATCTCATTTTCCCCTCTTGGGAACCATCAAAATGAAAATCCCCGTTCCACTTGCGAGCCATCGTATACAGCCACTTAGATTCCTCAAAAAACTCATTCATTACTTCTGGCCCCAACAAGGAAACCCCCATCGGAGTCCACATCAGATTGAAAGCATGCGTTGAATGTCCCGTCTCTAGCTCCTCGTGAGATCCAGCAGCTAATCGTGCAAAAAATTCGGTCCCCTCAACATCCCCCCACAAACTCATAGCAATCGCGGCCAAAGCACTCATCCCATTGTTGTTCCAGGTCCAACCATTTGCCTGATGAACCCCATAAGGAGGAGTCCCTCTCCCCACAAAACCACGATAAAACCGATAATTTTTATCCAAAACATCCTGCAACCCAGGAACGTTCACCCCACACCTTTTCGCCAACTGTAAGGCAATAAAACTAGGCAATGAAGTCTGATTCATCTGAGCATAACCATTCAACCTTCCCGATTCAGCCTTCGCATTGTGTCCCCACAAACCACCCGCATCGGCCCCGTTCACCAATAAACTCGTCAAGGCTTCAATATCCCCCAAAACTCGCTGATCCAAAGTTTGCAAATAATACTCGCACAACGCCAAACATTGGTAACCCCATGTCCAGACCTTCCCATCAGGATCAACCTCAGGCCATTCATAGCCAGCGAGGTTCGCCATCGAATGACCATTCCCAATCGCGGTCCTCATCAACAATGACACAAATCTTTGGCTCGGTTTTCTCCCAGCCATCCGACCTTCATATTTTGCCAAAATCGCGGACGACTTTGGGCAATCATACGGTGCAGTCGCACTGTAGGCCCCCATCACATCCAAAGTCACCGTCACTGGAGCCTCCCCTTTGATCATCAATTCCAAACGCCCGCCCGCAGAGGCCGTTTCAGCGATATCGATAGCAGCCGCCAACTCCTTCCTGACATTTGACTGAAAAACTTCGCCTCCAGCCCCATTGATGACCGCCCCCACAGGCACAATCCCGTCCGCTGGCGATCCCGCATCAACTCTTAAAACCGTAATCTCATTCCCCCATTGCGAACCGGTCCAATGCGTTCCCCAGATCCCAATTGGACCATAAACTTGATCACCAGAAGCGACCAAAGGAACCAAGCTCAAAAACAGAAGGCAATTTTTAAACATTTAGCCAGAGTAGCAAAATTTTAATTGTATGCAATTAAAATTCGTATTTCTCCATCGAATTAGCTTAAACAGAAGACCTCCATCGCCTATCTCCTCCCCATGCCACCGCATATTGCAGTCCTACCAGGTGACGGAATCGGCCCTGAAGTCATGACCGTTGCCATTCAGGTCCTTGAAGCTGTCAAAACCAAGTTTGACCTAAAAATAACTCACAGCTCACATCTCGTTGGAGGCGCAGCCATTGATGCGACCGGATCACCACTCCCACCCGAAACAATGAGTGCATGTGAACAAGCCGACGCTATTCTATTTGGCTCCGTGGGTGGTCCCAAATGGGAAAACCTTCCCCCCGACCAACAGCCTGAACGCGGTGCTCTCCTTCCTCTCCGCAAACAATTTAATCTCTATGCCAATCTCCGCCCGGGCATTTGCCACCCCGCTCTCACCCACTCCTCCCCCATCAAAAATGAACTCATCCCCAATGGATTCGATATCCTCTGTGTTCGCGAACTCACAGGCGGAATCTACTTCGGACAGCCCAAATCAATCACGAACCTTCCAAATGGAGACGTGCAAGCCATTGACACCATGGTCTACTGCAAGTCTGAAATAGAACGCATCGCACACATTGCCTTCCAAGCCGCACAGAAAAGAAACAACGAACTACTCTCAGTTGACAAAGCAAACGTTCTTCAAAATTCGCTTCTCTGGCGAGAGACCGTCAATGAAGTTTCCCTGAACTATCCCGATGTTAAGCTTTCACATATGTATGTTGATAATGCTTCCATGCAATTAATAAAACACCCCACCTCTTTTGATACAATACTGACTAGCAATCTGTTTGGCGATATCCTCTCTGATGAACTAGCAATCCTATCAGGATCTTTAGGAATGCTGCCATCCGCCTCCCTCGGAAATCAAAATTCGACCGGCCTAACCTTTGGACTCTACGAACCATCCGGCGGGTCCGCTCCAGACATCGCCGGCAAAAATACCGCGAACCCTGTCGCGCAAGTTCTCTCACTAGCACTTCTTTTTCAATACTCCCTAGGGTTGCCTGAAGTGAGCACCTCGATTCATGAAGCCGTCAAAAAGACCATTTCCGATGGATTTCGAACTTCTGACATCGCAACTGGCGCCTCCGATGAAACTCTTTCCACCACGTCCTCAATGGGCAATGAAATAATTTTGAGGCTTTAAAAACCATCCAATTTTCCATAAAAAACTAAAAAACAACAAGTTAAATTCGTTATAATTTTTTAGGCAATTTAATCTAATATTTTATTTTTTGACCGCAATTAATATGAGTTGTAAATACACAACTCTCAATGAAAAAAACAAAACACCTAGCATTCACAATTGCCCTCATCACCCAGACGTCTCATGCCGCCATTGCACTCTCCGCCAATGGATCAACCACTTGGACAGGTGATGGAACAATCTCTGCTAACTCACTCTTTGTCAGCGGATTTTCCGGGACAGGAACAATGAAAAACATCTTAATGGCCCGCGATGGCACAACCCTCAACATCACCGCAACCCTGATCCCATTCGATCCAAACCTTCCTCATTCCGCAAATTTTTCAGGAGGAACCCTGTCAAACCTTATCAACGTCAAGGGATTTGAAATTACCGGAGATTTTGCACAGCCAATTGCAGCCATTGGCCCCGCTCAGGGCATCGGCGCATCCCTAGGATTATTTCCGACCCAATCAGACTCAATCGAATTCGAGGCAACCCTAGGAGGAATCATCGAAGTCCTTGATGCAACCACAGCTCAACGAGGCCTAAGCACCAACGCTGATTTCTACATCAGTCCTCCCGCGGGCTTCGGCAGTCATACGAACGAAGGAACTCTGGCTGCCGGCTCACTAACGGGAAACTACTCTGGAACATGGCCGGGATCCACCGCCTCAAACGCCCAATCTTGGATTCGCTTTGGCGGAGTCGACAGCGAACGCAACGGAGCATGGAATGGAGCAACTGATAGTCCATCCAATGGCATTGTTGATGGCGATTTTGAACCCTTTTATATCCAGACAATAACCTGGTCCGGCATCGATACGAACGGGCAAGCATTGAACCCTGACTCTCAGTTTCGCTTCTCAGTCCAGGGTAAACAATACGACGACTCCTTTAAACAAGCCCTTGCTGTTGTTCCCGAACCCAGCTCCATATTTCTTACTTTTCTCGGACTGGCCGCTCTGAGCTTCCACAGGACCCGATGACCCCAAATGCCGTTCTGGAATCATTGCAACTTTTCCCCCTACTCATAAAACTCACTGATTTTTCGATGATCACGACAATTTAGGAGTCAAGCGCATCCAAACTCTCAAAACCCCCACACCATCTCAGCAAGCCCGACGAATCCACAGAACAGGAAAACCAACCAATTTTTAGAGTTGCCAACGATTAATATCCATTCTACTCGATCTCTCTGTTATGAAAAATATCGCCCCCTTGATAATAGCCCTTTCTTCGGTTGCATCTCAATATGCTACCGCAGCTTGGACATGGCCCACAACTTTCGCGTTTCCAACTGGTTCCGACGAAACCATCAACATCACTCCAACCGGAGCGACCTACGACACCGGCAGCGCCCTCAATGGCTATGCCTGGGACCAAGCACCCCAACCCGTCACGATAGCGTGGTCAACAGCTAACGGCGAGCCAATAACTGCGAGCCTCGGCGACTTCAGCCCGTCATTTCCCAACACCTACCTCGATTTTGACCTCGATCCCGACAACGACGATGTCCTCCCTGATTCCCTGACATTCACATTTACTTTCGCAGAGCCGCTTGTGACAAGATCAAGCACAACCTTCGCTCCCGATGGTGGCCTGGCAACCCTCCTCAATACAATGGGGATGACATTGGATGCGACCCTCGCCACCTTCGACGGCAACGGGAGCCAGGTTAACCTTACTTCAAGCTTAGTTTACAACGCGATCAACCCATCTTCATACAGCGGAGGAAACGCTATTTTTGATGACGTAAGCACAGCCCCTGGTAACTCTGTCTTTCTAGGACTCCTTGGGAAGGGAAACACACAGTCAGCTTTTCCTTTCCCAGCCTTAAATGCAGGCGAGCCAGTCCAAGCAGACCCAAGCCAAGCCATCAGTCAGTCAGTCTGGACCCTAACCAATCTCCAAGGTGGAAATGAGGTTCTACGTTTCTCGGTTGACGGTGGAGTCCCTGGATTAGTCCCCGAGCCGAGCTCAATCCTCATGGCGACTCTTGCATCGATCGGCTTCCTCTCACGCCGCCGCCGCTAAAAATTTAAATTCAGAGCCCTCCCTTAAGAAGCACCTGTCACCGGGCAGGTGCTTCTCTTTTGCTCTCTACCACTAGTTTCCAACTACAAGTGCCGTAACGAGCACCAAAAAGCTAAACTCCACCTTAGTGAACCAAAATTCTAACTTCCCCTTCCATTTCTCAAAAGAAATCGAAACACGACTTAAGAGAGAAAGTCTTGCCGCAAAATTAAAAGCCCTCCAAAAATTCAATCGCCCACGCCTCAAACCAGTTCATCAAAATTGATCCTCAAAGGCTCGCTCAATTCTCAAAGTAACCCATTCCCGATCAAATAGACTTGCTTCCTCACCCCACATCGCTAAAAACCCCGCCCCGCGTGTCAAGCTCACTTAAAATCGCCCTCCCAAAAGGCAGCCTTCAAGATCCCACCCTTCGGCTTCTCGAAAAGGCTGGCTACAATATCTACACTTCCGACCGCGGACTCCGCCCTTCGTCTGACGACGAATCGCTCGACATCTACATGATCCGGGCCCAAGAAATCGCACGCTACATCGACCAAGGGTTTATTGATTGCGGCATTACCGGCCTCGACTGGGCCTATGGTCTCGATGTCGATCTCGTTGACCTTGCTGAGCTTCCCTACTCGCGGGCTTCAACTCGCCCAACCCGTTGGGTCCTGGTTGTCCCCGAAAGCTCTCCAATCCAAAAAGTCGAGGACCTTGAGGGTAAACACATCGCAACCGAAGGAATCGAGATCACAAAAAGATACCTTGGCGAAAAAGGAATCAATGCTTCTGTCGAATTCTCGTGGGGAGCAACCGAAGTCAAAGTCCCCGACCTGGTCGACGCCATCGTCGACGTCACCGAAACAGGCTCGTCTCTTCGAGCCAACAAGCTCCGCATTGTCGACGAACTCCTGTCCTCATTCCCCCATTTCTATGCTTCAAAATCAGCTTTTGCGGACGAATGGAAGCGCGGTAAGATGGAGCGAATGGTGATGATGCTCAAAGGAGCTCTCGAGGCCCGAGATAAAGTCGGACTAAAGCTCAACCTTCCAGAATCCGCTCTCGACTCCATTCTCGAAACCCTCCCATCCCTGCGCCGCCCGACCATTGCCAGACTCACCGAAGACGGATGGCTTGCTCTAGAAACAATCATCTGCGAAAAAGTGGCCCGCTCACTAATCCCCGAGCTGAAAGAACTGGGGGCCGAAGGCATTATTGAATACCCACTCAACAAAATCGTTAATTAAAGATCTTTACACAGGAATTGCGGTCACCTAATCCGCAGAAATCATAACCCAAACAGAAAAAAACCATGGGAAACCTCAAGAAACGCCGGAAGACCAAGATCAGCAAGCATAAGCGTCGTAAGCGCATGAAGTCGAACCGCCACAAAAAGAACGTGCGCTAAGCCACCTTCGACTTTTACCAGAAGATCTGGCCCGGCAGACCATCACCCCTGCCCACCCACCGCCGCGAGACTATGCGGCGGTTTTTATTCCATGAATATTTAAAACTTTCAATATTTTCCGAAAGTTGTGGCATTCATCCCAAATTCATGGCAATCTCAAGTCGTAATGAGCAGCGATTCCGATAGCATCCTGAGCCCATACATGAGTGAGATCTCAAAGACTCCTCTTCTGACCATCGAAGAGGAAATTGAACTCGCCGAACGGATCAAAATGGGAGATCCAGAAGCACGTGACCACATGATCCGCGCCAACCTTCGTTTGGTTGTCAAAATCGCGAAAGATTATTCCAACTATGGCCTCCCTCTGACAGACCTCATTTCCGAAGGAAACATCGGTCTCATGAAAGCTGTCGAAAAATTTGACCCAGAAAAAGGAGGAAAGCTTTCAACCTATGCTGCTTGGTGGATCAAACAAGCCATCAAACGAGCTCTTTCCAATCAATCCAAAACAGTTCGCCTTCCTGTCCACATGGTCGACAAAATTGCGAGACTACGAAAAATAACAATCCAACTGACCGAAGAGCTTGGACGATACCCGACCGACGAGGAACTAACCGAAATACTAGGATTGTCGCGAAAAAAATTGGCGCTCCTTAAACAAGCAGCACAACGACCAACATCGCTCGACGCACCCGTCGGCGAAGAAGGAAATACGACCTTTTCCGAAACAATTGGCGACAAGGATGCGATCAACCCAGCGGACGCCCTCACCGCTAAAGAGATGCACGGGGCTTTAGGTAGCCTTCTCAAACTTCTCGACAAACGAGAAACAAAAATCATTGATGCACGCTTTGGGCTCAATGGGAAAAAACCAATGACTCTTGAAGAAATTTCACGTGACTTTGGAGTCACTCGCGAACGAATTCGCCAAGTCCAAAACATCGCGCTTGAAAAAATGCGCAAAGCCCTTGGCAAAAAGGAAAATCCCATTCCAAAGATCAGGAGAAAAAAGAAAAACGCTTAGCTCCTAAAGGTCAAAGCATCAAAAATAATAACTGTCATTGCTTCCGCCAAAAGCGAGACGGCCGATACCTAGAAGTGGTACTAATCCCAAAACGAAAAGAGGGCACCTACGGCACCCCCTTTTCGAATCGAATGTCAACATTCAGGCAACCTACATGAGTGGAGCCAACTGAATCGTAACTCTTCGATTAGCTTGCCGCCCCTCTGGGGTATGATTAGAAGCAACAGGTTGATCCGGCCCATATCCAACGACTTGCAACCTAGCCGAATTAATCCTCCTACTCTGCAGGTATCCAGCAACACTTCCTGCTCGCTGCTGCGATAACCGATAATTATAGTCTCGAGCACCAACACTGTCGGTATGACCAGAAACATCAATCATGGTTTTGTCGTACTTCACCAAAACTTTAGCCACACCATCCAGAGTCCCATAAAATCGACCTTCAATTTGAGAGCTACCAGTCGCAAAAGTAATATCACCAGGCATGATCAACGAGATCTCGTTTCCTCGTCGACTAATCCCCACCCCAGCACCTTGAAGCTCACGACGCAACTCAGTCTCTTGCCGATCCATATAGGCCCCCACAGCTCCACCACCAAGAACACCAACTCCCATTCCGATCAACGCTCGTTTCCTGCGCTCCTTTGAATTCTTCCCTGTCAACGCTCCGACTCCCGCTCCCAACAACCCTCCCGCAACAGCACCAATCGTCGTTTTGGAAATTTGCGACTGCCCCGTGTAAGGATTTGCTGTCTGACAGGATGAAACAACAAGACTTCCAGAGAGTAAAACAGGTATTAAATAAGCACTTAACTTCATATTTCTTAGATTTACAGAATTATGACGGAGTTCCAATCCGAATGATTCACAAAAAAGCTCACCCGTCAGCTTAACCCACTCGATCAACAAGCGGAGTATCTGCATCTCTGACTTTTCCCTTGATCCAACTTCAGTTCCGCAGTTTGTTATGAGAATCCCTCATTATTGATTCACCCCCTCCTCCCAACAACCAAAATGAAAAAACTGCTCAACCTTGCGGCCTCATTCCTCTTCTTATGTCCAACGACTTACGCCGAATCATTTAACGTGAATTTCTGGCCGGCAGGATCATCGTCTCCCCCCTCCCCCTGGGCGGACCCGAATAACCTAACCCTCCTCCAAATCGCACCTACTGAAATTGCTGGCGCTCCAGGTTGGGAGACAGCCGGCTGGCAAAATGTTGGACAAGCAAATGGGTTCATAGAGAACTTCCCAGCAACAACAATCAACGGCTCAGAAGGCTCAACTGTAACCTTTGAAATCATTAATCAACGAAATGCAGGGTCATATTTTTGGGCCTCTCTTCGTGATCCCTCAAGCCATTCTAACCCAAATGCCAGCCTACTTGACGGCCATTCAAACTCCACCGAGTTTGACGAGTTTAGCGGCTCTGGGGCTCCATTCCCCGAACGCACTGGCTCAATCAAAATTTCCAACATCCCTTTCGCCACCTACGACATAGCTATCTACTTTGGAGTGAACGAAGGTCAGGCATTTGACCGAATCGCCACAGTTCGAATCAACGAAGAAATCCCCACCGATCCAACCGACAAAACTGGAGGAACAACCTTCACCCTACCAAACGGAGAACCTGATGGGACACTCGACGAAATCACCGCTGACGGCGACACCGGCAACTACATCATATACAACAATCTTTCAGGAACAGAGATTAATATTCAAACCTGGGGGAAACAATTCAACCATATTGGAATTGCCGGCATTCAGATTCGTGAAACCGGGGGCGTAACCGCTGGCCCCGTCGATCCAAACACCTCAACCCTAACCGCATCAACAAATTCGGTAGCCGCCAACGGATCAGCTTCAACTCAAATTACGGTCACTCTTCGTGACGCAAACGGTATTCCAATAGCGGGCGAAAACGTCACCCTCAATCAAACCGGAGGCTCTGGATCAGCAACCATTTCACCAACAACAGCCTCCACTAACGCTGCTGGACAAGCCGTCTTCACAGTCACTTCTAACACCGTTGAATCCCAAGAATTTTCCGCCACGGTCATTTCAAATTCCCTCACCCTGACTCAAACGACCACAATCGACTTCGTCGCCCCACCCGCCACTGGCGACCTTTTCAACGTAAACCTTTGGGGCTTCTTTGGGAGCAACCCAGGGGGCACCGCGGAACAAACCATTTACTAAATTCATCCGATATCGCAGGAGCACCACCATGGGATTCTTCAGGATGGCAAAACGTTCAGACCCTGATAAACAGTCCGACCACCATTTCCTCCGTCAATGGAGCAAATGCGACTTTCACCCTTCTCTCAATGCGTAATCCCGGCCCATATTCCGGGATTCGTTCACCATCTACCCATTCACTACCAAATGCCTCCCTCCTCTACGGTCACATTAACGCGACTCAAGATCCCGGCGACACCTCCAATCACTCGATTCTCCAAATCGACAACATCCCATTTGCCGCATACGATCTAGTCCTTTACCTAGGACAAAACGAAGGGCAGCAGTTCGACGGTAAAGGCTTTGTAAGCCTCAACGATGGCTCTCTTGAAGAGTATACTCTCATTACTACAGAACCTAACGGCACTCTCACTGAAATCACAGACCCGGTGACACCTGGCAATTACATGATCTTTCGAGGGCTCACCGGATCATCACTAAAAATTCAAAGCTATGGCGATGGCTTCACTCACAACGGCCCCGCCGGCTTTCAGCTTGCAGAATCAACCAGAGCTCAAATTCCGGTCCAGTTTACCGATATCTCAGTTGACCCATCCAACGGAGACATCACCTTGACCTGGCAATCAAACCCGGGTGACGAATACTCCCTTTGCTGGTCTGAAGATCTGATAAATTACCTTCCAACCGGAAATCCAGTTATTTCCGCCCACCCCACCAACGACTTCACCACATTCGGCCCAATTCCCACCCCCACAGCCTCCTCAGACAAAATTTTCTTCGCTCTCACCGAAGCCGATTTTGTCGATCCCACTTTCGACCGAGCTGCTGGTAACAATTCCGAAATTACCCTGTTCTTCTCAGAGCCGATGGTCGGGGTCACCGAGACAAGCAACTATACCCTAACCGAGGTTGGCGGAAATATCGTCACCATCACCGGAACAAGCCCCGGACCGACTCCATCATCCATCACCCTTAATACCGCTGTTCCCCTCAACCTAGCTGCCAACTACTCAATTACGGTCAACAACCTGACAGACCTTGCTGGCCGCAGCCTTTCAAATAGCAATACTTCTACGTTCAAAACATGGGACAACACCCCCACTGGCGTAAAAGTGTTTATTCTCGCCGGACAATCAAACATGGAAGGGTTTGGAACTTCCGAAGCCGGAAACTCCGGACCAGGTACCATTGGAAGCCTCAGGCACCTCGTGAATACCAACCCTTCAAAATATGGTTCACTCGTTGATGGAGCAGGAAACTTCACCAACCGCTCAGACGTTAAAATATGGTGGCGCCGCGACGAACCCGGCAACACTGGTAATCTACTCTCAGGAGATCTTGGAATTGGTTTTGGAGTCTCCAATTCACAATTTGGCCCAGAATTCGCCTTTGGTCAAATCATGGGAAATACATACTCTGAACCCGTTCTCATTGTAAAGATTGCTTGGGGAGGCAAAAGCCTCTTCGCAGACTACCGACCACCTTCAGCTGTTGCCAAGCGGGGAGGATCCATCGGACTCCATTACAAAACAATGCTCGAATACACTCACCAAGTACTAGA
This sequence comes from Akkermansiaceae bacterium, assembly GCA_020627645.1. Lineage (GTDB taxonomy): Bacteria > Verrucomicrobiota > Verrucomicrobiia > Verrucomicrobiales > Akkermansiaceae > SW10. Next base: position 3,748 of record JAHDGN010000003.1, on the reverse strand, counting down.
TGATATAGACAACGTTTTCCCATCATTTTCAGGTCAAGGATATCAAATCGCTGGCTTTGGTTGGCACCAAGGATTCAACGATCAACTCGCAGCCTTCACCGCTGAAGAATACAAAGAAAATCTCGCAGATTTTATTCGTGATATCCGACGAGAATTCGCCAACCCCAGTCTCCCATTTTCACTGGCCACCACCGGACAAGGGGGCACCTCCCAATCATCCGTCCGAGCGACTCTTCACGCCAACCAACTCGCCATTGCAGACTCAGCCCAGTTTCCCGAATTCTCTGGAACCGTAACAGCGACAGATACCCGCCCCTTCTGGCGAGAGGCAAATGTCTCTCCAATAAACCAAGGATTCCATTGGAATCACAATGCCGAAACCTATTACCTTATTGGAGAAAGTATCGCTAATGAAATGCTTTCCATTCTCAATCCCTAGACCAAATCACTAGAATGAAAAAACACCACTCGCTCCTTTTTTGCGCTTTGATCACAATTTTTGCCAACGCTAAGGAGCCCTCTTTACAACCAGCTGAAACAAAGAAAGCAGACCCACCCAAAATCACTCGAATTGATCAGCACACCATCAAAATTGGAAAGGTCACCATTCACAAAAAAAACCGAACAATCAGCTTCCCCGCTATTGTCAACATGAACAATAACGAGATCGTCGAAGCTGCGATTGTCACCCCGAAAGGTCGAACTCACGAATCCTTACTCGTCGCAGATATCAGCGCAATCAACCTCAACACTGCTTTTAAACTCCTCTCGGTGCCAGCATCGGGCGAACTCTTCCAAATTTTAGACAAGGACTTCAGACCAACTGGTAAATTCCCCGAAGTTTCTGAGGCAACAAAGAAAGCTGCACGAATCACCATTGGGCTATCATGGCTCGAAAATGAAACGAAGAAATCAGCCACCCTAAATGATTGGGTTGGATATAAAAGCCGCAAGAACCCAATGAAAAATGGCCCATGGCTCTATACTGGATCCTACTTCATTCAGGGCAATTTTAGAGCAGAATCATCAGGAGATCTTGTTTCTATCTACTCCGCTCGGCCCTCCCTAATCAACTACCCAGGCAAAGACCGATCCGACGATCGAGTCTGGTTTGTTCGAGACAAAGGCGTTCCTCGTGTCCATACCAAAGTCACTGTCTGCATCACTCTCCCCTCACCTCCCATCAAAAACTCCCCGCCAACCAGCAAATAACGAGCTCATTTAGAATTTTGTTGCTTTCTCCATAGATTCACCTTCTTTTGAGAGGATAAAGGATTAATATTAATCATGTCCCATTTCTTTTCCCAAAGCCCACACAAAATCGCAATTTCAACATCCTTAGTCGCCCTCATCGTTAGCCCATTAGATGCCCAAAACGATATCTTTAGCGTCAACCTCTGGGGATTCTTCGGAAGCGGGTCAGCACTTCAGACCGAGGTAATTCAAATGAGTCCTAACCAAAATGCTGGAGCGGGTGCGTGGAATACAAATGGATGGCAAAATGTCTACGCCTCCCAACGAACCGAAAATATTTCCTCCAAGAATGGAGCGAACGCTACTTTTCAAATCTCAAGTTTACGTAATCCGGGGACCTATAAAAACCTTCGAGATGCCTCAACTCACAATAATGGTAACGCCACCATCCTAGACGGGCACATGAATACCACCCAGGATCCCGGGGACGATTCAAACCATGGAGTCATTACCATCACAAATATCCCCTTCGACGGCTACGATCTGATCGTCTATTTTGGCCAAAACCAAGGTCAACAGCTCGACGGCAAGGGAACTCTCATTGTCAACGATGGAGCTCCGTTTAACTACACTCTCATCACTGCCGAGCCCAACGGAACTCTTACCGAAATAGTTGATCCAACAACCCCAGGAAACTATCGCGTGATTCGCGGACTCTCTGACTCTTCACTATCAATCCGTACTTACGGCGAAGGATTTACCCACAACGGACCAGCCGCTATCCAAATAGCCGAAACCGACATCATCCGGCAAGATGTCGACATCACCGAGGTGAGCTATAATGATTCAACTGATGAACTCACCGTCTCCTGGCAATCCTTTCCCGGAGATAGCTACTCTCTTCAGTGGTCCACCGACCTTGAAAATTTCAACCCGATTGGTTCACCTGTAATCAGCGCCACGAACTCCGGGTCATCAACTTCTTTTGGCCCATTCAATAACCCCGCCCCATCCGCGGATCGAATCTTCTTTCGCGTTGGCCCTCCAGACTTTGACGACCCGATCTTACTCCGCACCTGGGGAGTCGGTAATCAAATTGAAATCGATTTCTCGGAGCCGATCCTATCTTCTATCGCCAACAATCCCTCAAATTTTACTGTCACAACATCGTCGGGCACCCCCATATCCATCTCTTCAGCAACGTATGGGGACAACGAAGAAACAGTCAGACTCACTACTGATTCACCACTTGCCCCAAACACAACCTTCAACGTTTCAATGTCCAATCTCACGGACCGCTCAGGGCGCCCCCTCTCAAATTCGACTCCCCGCTCTTTTAAGACTTTCGACAACACCCCCAACGGGGTGAAGGTCTTTATCTTCGCCGGGCAATCTAATATGGAGGGCTTTGGGGAAAGTGAACTCGGCTCGGGTGGAAACGGCAACGTCGGTAGCCTGCGTCACCTCGTGAATACCGAAGCCGGGAAATACGGATCTCTTGTGAACGGTTCAGGCAATTGGCAATCCCGTTCAGACGTAAAAGTAGTCTGGGACAGAAGCCAACCTGCAGACCCTCCAAATCCTATCAAAGGTAATCTCAACATCGGCTTTGGAACCTCTACCCAAAGATTCGGCCCCGAATATGCGGCCGGTCACATCCTTGGCGATTTTTACAATGAGCCTGTTTTAATCATCAAAACGGCTTGGGGAGGAAAAAGCCTAACTTCCGACTTCCGCCCCCCATCTGCTGTTGCAAACCGAGGAGGCAACGTCGGGCTCTACTACCGAGCAATGATGGAATACGTCCACAACGTTCTCGACAACTTCGATTCCGAATTTCCAGATTGGGCAGGCCAAGGATACCAAATCGCTGGTGTTGCTTGGCATCAAGGATACAACGACCGCTTCGAAGCGTTTACGGTCAACGAATACAAAGACAACCTTGCTGATCTGATTCGGGATGTGCGCAATGAATGCGGCGTTAGCAACCTCCCCTTCTCCATCGCCACCACCGGACACGAAGGATTCAACTCAAGCGGAAATCCACTGACTCTCGTTCTAAACCAACTGGCCGTTGCGAATCCCTCAGAATTCCCAGAATTCGAGGGAAACGTGAAAGCATCAGACACACGGCCGTTCTGGCGACTTGGAAATGTTTCTCCCGCACCATCACAAGGCCACCATTGGCATCATAATGCCGAAACCTACTTCGAAATCGGCGAAGTTCTCGGGAACGATCTTCTCTCAATAATCAACCCCTGAAATATCTCAACTTTCCGAAATTTTAATGAATCAAAAATAAGATACGATTGGGTTATCGGCGTTTTCATAACGAAAAACAGTTGGTTAATCGAAAGCCTTCTAACAAAAATACGCATACACATTTAAAGCGATAAACTTCTAGAATTTTTGAAATGCCCAACCGATGCACCCACCACAACAACGCTGAAATTTAGATAAGTTCGACGAATCTTTCTCCTCACACCGGGTAGGACTCCTAAAAATGCCTCCTCCGCAGAATCTGTGGGTGGAATTGGGTTCTGACAGCTACAGG
>JAHDGN010000246.1:894-5561 GCA_020627645.1 Akkermansiaceae bacterium | reverse complement strand
AGGGGGAGTTTGGTTGGGATTTGGTTGTTAAGAGGTATTCGGCTGAGCCTAGAAGAATGATGGGAGTTGAAGTTGCCGAAATTTCTCCAGGGAAGAGGGCAGATCTTTTGGTGTTTGATCCAAACAAAGAGACGACGTTTACGCGAGAGTTTATGAAGTCGAAGAGCTGTAACACTCCGTTCTTGGATCAGACGCTCAAAGGGTCGGTTGAGATGGTTATTTTGGGCGATGAGATTCTACTGGAGCGGTAGATTTCATCGAACGAGGCGGAAACGATAGAATCGTTTTTGGGTGGGTGGCGAGGTGAGTGACCCGGTGTCGGTCCAGGAGACTCGATTGTCGGGGAGGAATGTCAATGTTGGGTTTGATGAGAATGATGTCCAACCATCAAGGCCGTTTGAGTATTCAAACTGGTAGGGTTGTTTTGAAGAAGCATTGGGTGGGGCGATCCAGGACAGGGTTTGTGTGGTTGCTCCGTTTTGATAGAAAGAGCTGAGGCCTTCCATGTGGCCTTGGAGGAGGAGGAGTGCGGCATGAATATTGAGGCGTCCGTGGCCAAAGGTGCTGTCAAACCCGGCGGGATCAGATGGACTTCCGACTTGGTCGTCTGCCGAGGCGGAGAGAATAATTTCGATTTGAGATTGGTTTAGAGAGGGATTAACGCTGAGAAGGAGACTGGCGGCGGCTGAAGCAATTGGTGCTGAGTAGGAAGTGCCACTGCGTGACGTGAGTGAGCCATCAGTGTTGGTGGTGCGAATACTTCTTCCTGGGGCGACGATATCCATGGAGCTGCTGATTCCACTCGTTGTATGTTTTGCGTCGTTTGAATCGGTCGCTCCGACCGCGATGACTTGAGGGAGAGAAGCTGGAAACGAGAGTCCATTTTGATTTCCTTCACTAGCGGCAGCGATCACGATGCATCCGTTACTGATCGCATTATCGATAGCGTTCATGAGGGTTTGAGAAAACCCGTTAAAGCCGAGTGATAGATTGATCACGCGAGCGCCATTGTTCACGGCGAAGTTGACACCGTCGGCGACGTCAAAGTCATTCAGATTTCCGTCTGAACCGGCAATTTTGATGGGCATGATTCGGCAGTTCCAGTCCACACCTGCGGTGCCAAAGTTGTCGTTCCCATTGGCAAATCCTACCGCGGTGACTCGAGTCCCATGCCCCATGTCATCTGCAGGATTGTTGTCATTGTTCACAAAGTCGAACCCTGGGACGAGGCGGTTATTGAATTCGGTGAGGTTGTTGGTGATACCGGTGTCGAGAATGGCAACGGTGATTTCAGGTGACCCGGTGGTGATTTGCCAGGCAGCGGGACTCGAGATGATTTGGTGCTGCCATTGTTGTGAAAAATTGGTGTCGTTGGGAGTGATTTCTTTGAGTTGTCCGGGGCATGATTTCTCGGCGTATTTAATGAGGGGGTTTTGAGATAAAGATTGTAAAAGTTCTTGGGCTTCTTCTCTAGACGAACAGGTGATGCGATAGGGGTAAGTTGTCGGTTTGACGGGTGTTCCTTGGGAGAGAAGCAAGTTATGGGTGATCGATCGTTCGAGCATTAAGTGATCGGGGATGGTCAGTTTTGAGGGATCTGTTTGTTCTTTAAACCCGATGATGACGGTGTTTTCGGGGGGAGAGGGAAGAGCAAGGGATCCTGTTAAAAGAAGGGTAATCAGGGTGACGTAGTCTACTTTACGCATTCTAGAGATGGTAAAGTAGGTGTAGATTATGTCAATCTGGCACAGACTATCAGATTGTAATGACAATGAAGCACGGGATTGCCCGTGCTTCGGAGTGATAGTTAGGGTCCTTTTTAGAAGGTGCCGTTCAGTTTTCTTCCGATCCAGAAGAGGGCTAGAAGAGTGACGAGGATGGTTGGCGCCAACCAGTGAGCCCAGAGTTTCGTGGCGGTGACAAGCGGTTGCGGCTCGGGGAGGGAATTGATTTCCTTTACGAGGTCGGCAATTTTATCCGCGGTGACCATGCGTCCTTTGGAGATTTTAGAGATTTCTTGAAGGACCTCAAATCTGGCTGGCCGACCAGTTTTTTCGAGTGCTTCGGCAAGGCAGGTCATCTTTGCCTCGATGAGTGGGTTGGGGTCATTGGCGGAGAAGATGCGGGCTTTCCATTCTCCTGGTTGGTTGATTTTAAATTGGCCTGAGAAGCGCCCCCAGGATTCTGGTTCTTTGCCGAGTTCGATTCGGCTGGTGGTTTTGTCGGGGGCGAGAAGCTCAACAATTAGCGACTCGTCATCGAGAGGAGCTCCTTTTTCGTCAAAGGCATTGGCTGAAAGCGATACCGTATTTCCAGGTTTGGGTCGTTCAGGTGAGAAGAAGAGACGGATGCGTTCGCCAGCTGCCATATTTCTTTGATAAGACATCCAGCGAGCTACCTGGCGCCAGAAACGGTAATGATACTTATCTTCGACGCCAAGGCGCCATTTCCATGCGGAGTCGATCGCCATGTAGAGGACTTTTCCGGATCCTGCGGTTTTGGTGACGAGGAGAGGAATGCGGCCGTATCGATTCGATGGGCCTGAGCTTTCGGCCAGGACGGTTGAGCCTGATTGAGCGCGAATTACCGGAGCGTGCCAGTAGAAGCCTGGGAGATTTCGCCAAATCATGCGGTTTTGGCGTTCGTTGTCACCCAGCATGGTGAGGAGAGATTTTTCACCTTCACCGACAGTGAGTCTCATGTCTGTTTCAACGCTGGTGGAAGATCCATCTTTATTGGTGTCGTCGAGAATGACGGGGAAGAGTTCGGCAAGATCTTTGTGGGTGGGGTCTTCTTCCTCCTTGGGTAGATCGAGGGTGAATTGGTTTCCTTGGTATCCTGGGAGGAAGACGATTCCACTGGCTTGTTCGGTGACAAGTTTCTTGAGAAGAAGAGCCTGTTCCTTGGTGAGCTGTTTGTCGCCAATTCCGACGTCGCCGAGGAAGACGACGTCATATTTTTGCAGGTCTTCGAGTTTCTCTGGAAATTCTTGAATGTAGTCGGGGCCATCGCCTTTGCCGAGGTCCGGGTGAAGGAGAAGGCAGTCGACGTCGACTCCAGGGTCGCGTGAGAGTGCGTTTCTGATGAATCGGTATTCCCATCTCGGGAGGGAATCGATGACGAGGACGCGAATGTTTTCCCGTTTTCCGCTCATGACAAATGAGCGAGAGTTGTTGTTTTCGATCATCTCTCCTGAGACGACGGGGATCGAGAGGGTAAAGTTCATGGCTCCTTCGTTCCGTATATCCCATAGGATGGAGTCGTAGTGAGTCGTGTTTGAGCGCAGGGTTACTTCTTTTGTGATTTCGGCACCATTTTCATCTCTGAGTCGGACGATGGCTCGGACGTCTCGGTTGAGTGATGATTCGATAGTGAATGGGATTTGGACTTTTTCGCCAATGATTCCGTAGGTTGGGGCGTTTGCGGAGAGGAGTTCGAGGTCGGGGATTTTTTTATCCGACCCGGTAGCTAGCGTGTAGATAGGGATTTGTTTGAGGCGGAATTGTTGTGCCGCTTCGGAGGGTGCTTTGCCGTCACCAGTTTTGTCGCCATCAGTGATAAAAATGGTGGCTCGAAGGTTTTGGCCATTTTCAAGGACATCAGTGAGGGCTTTATTGAGGTCTGAGCCATACATCGTTTTTTGGATGTCGTCGGCATCGGTAGGTGGGGCACCAAAGGAAGTTTTGGTCACTCGGTTTTTATCTTTTTCTTCCCAAGGCTTCCAAAACTCTGTTTTGATTAGGCGATCAACGAGTTCGGTTCGAGTGATGACTTTCTCTGATCCGGCCAGTGAATCGGGACGCGGAGCATCCTCTGTGGTCATCGAAAGTGATTGGTCCCAAACGATGGCGATTTCGGGCTGGAGGTCAGACTCCTCAATATCGCGCCATTCGGGGCCGAGAAGCATGAGGCCAACGAAGAGGACACAGAGAAAGCGGAGGACTTCGAGAGCCGTGGTTTGCTTGGGTCGAGTTGAGCGACGAATGGCAACAATACTGATGGCGACGGTGGCAATCAGAGCAAGACCAATGAGAACGAGTGTTAGAGTGCTCGCTTGAAAGTAGAGTGGACCGATATTGAAGTTATTCACGAGGCAGGAGAAGGGTTAGGTTGAGCCTTCAGAGATGGACCGGTGAGTTTAGGTTGCAAACAGAGAAGTGCTTCTGCGATGAGGAAGAACAGGACGGCGATGAGGAAGGCTCGCCAGATTTCGCTCATGAGACTGTCATCGTCTTCGGCTTGTTCGGCGAAGAGTGAGAATGAGGTTCCTTCGAGAATCTTATTTAGGACGTCTTCGCTGAGTCTTTCGGGGGACGATTCACTTGCGGGCCGGTTGACAGCAACGGTTCGTTCGCCGAGTTGGTAGACTCCAGCGCGGTAGTGATCGAGAAGGGGATCAAAATCCTCATAGGAATCTAGTCGGGTACGGGTTTCGTCGTCGCGGATTTTCGCCTTGTCGCTTCCGGCATCAGCACGGTAGCCGGAGTGGAGGCGATCAAGTCCTTTGTCGATGAGACGTTGGATGGCGACAAGATGGAGGCCAATGAATTCGATATTGGACCATTTTTCGCTTGGGAGGGTTGAGATGAAAGAGACAGTTCCAAGGCCTTCGAGATGGCGGTAGAGAAGGGTTTGATTGTCGTCCCATTCGGCCAGGGAAGAGCCAT
>JAHDGN010000246.1:0-870 GCA_020627645.1 Akkermansiaceae bacterium | reverse complement strand
CTCCGCGGATTGGGCGTCGTTGGATGGCCTGGATTTTGTCGACTGGAATCTTGGCATCGTTTGCTGCGTTACGCCATGGTCCGTCATCTTTGAGCCAGCCTCCGGCGATGAAGATTTCGTCCTGGGGTGATTGTTCAATTTCGCCCCAAGAGGTTCCAAAAATAGCGTTTTCTGAGGTCCCTTCCGGCGGGAAAAAGAGGACCGATCCGCCGGCGTTGACAAAGTCGGTGAGTTTTTTGGCGGTGGCAGCACCAGGAATAGCGGCTTGCCAGATGATGAGAGAGGCGGTTGAGAAGTCGATTTTCGAGATTTGAGCTGGTGAGATCGTCGAGGCGGTATGGTTTTTAAAGCCATCGGGTGCAGCAGCCCAAGTCAGGTATTTCGCGATGTCACTGGAGGGTTTTTCGGCGATAATCCAGCTTTGTGCAGGTTGGGTTTCCCCAAAGGCGAAGAAGACGGAATTATCTCGGGTGTTGTTGTCGGCTGGAATGCTAACGTATCCGTGTCCCTTTTTGTCGGCCCCAGTGAGTGGGATTCTTTTCTGAAATCGGTATTCGGGACCGTCGATGTTATGTCGTTCGGTGCTGCGGGCACCGTTGAGAGAGATTGTGACCGGGACGCTGGATTCGTTATCGGATTTCGTGCGGGAAAGTCGGAGATCTAAGAGTAGGTGGTCATCGAAGCGTCGGGAGGAAAGAAGTTCGATCGAGGTGTTAGCAATCTTATCGGTCGGGGTAGAGAGGATACGCAGTTTGGTATCGGATGGGGAATTTTTGATTGAGGCTCGGATTGCGCTCCATTTGGAGTCGTTTGGTTTACAGTGGGACCTTGGCCAGATTTAAGATTTTACGGCGTCGGATAGTTTGTGGT
>JAHDGN010000245.1 GCA_020627645.1 Akkermansiaceae bacterium | reverse complement strand
CATCTCATCAGCGTCTCGTAAAAAAAGGCTTTAAAATACCTTATTCGCTAGCCAACAACCGACTCACCACACGACCCGGCACCGCATAAGTACGGCTCCGACTCGCCCTCGACACATTCACCCCCACACACTTCCCCGACAAATCAAACACCCCCCCGCCACATTCTTGCGGAAGAATCGGCACATCATGCTGCACCACCATCGCATACCCCGAAGTCGCTTTTGAAATCTTCCCCAAAAATGGCTTCATCGAAGGGTTTCTCAAAAAAGGATCCTTCCTCACTCTCTCATCTAAAACCACCGAAAGCTTTAACCGCTCCTCACCTCTCAACACCTCAATCTCCACTTTCTCCCCCTTCTCTTTCCCCCGAAAAACCCCAAAAAAGATCAACAAATGATCTGCGATCTTCCCATCAATCTTCTCAATCACATCCCCATCCTTCACCCCGGCCGCCTCAGCAGGCCCATCAGCCGTCACTTTCGAAACCAACACTCCATTCTTCGCAGCCCTCGTCCGCGACCCAAAATAACCAATCTTCTCCAGCGAACGATCCTGAACACCAACCGAACCAAGCCCCCTCGACTGACCACCATCACCAAACGACGTCACCACACGACCCAGGGGCATTTTGTCCTCCACAAAAATCACCGGCCTAAAGTCCCACCCCTCGGCCTCCACTTTCAATAAAACCAAGTCATACCGAGGCATTCTTTTCACAACTTCAGCAACCCTCACCTCTCCCTCAAATCGAACCTTCACCTCATTCCCCTCAACAGCCCCTCCTTGGGAGAGAATCTCCCCCTCCTTCGAAACAACCACACCTCTCGCAATCACTTGATCCTCCTTCGACAAGAGACAAACCTCACTCTTTTTCACTTTGCCAAAAAGAGGCCTTAAGACCTGGTCCAATTTCTGACCTTCCTCCTCCAACAGCTTCTTCTCCGGCCGACGAAAAATCTCCACCTTCTTTTCTCCAATCTCCTCCAACCCCAAATCCTTCATCACATACTCTCCCTTCGTCAACTTCTCCCAATTCCTCAAAAAAAACTCCGACTCAAGGTGAAGGTTTGTGTCTAACCCGACCCCCCTCTGAATATGAATCCCCACCACTTCTCCTTTCAAATTGAACAAAGGCCCACCCGAATCCCCCATCCCCATCGCCGCATCCGACCACAGATCATGCTGATTCGACAACAGCCGACCCAGCCGAACCGGCCCCTTCCTTGCCGGATCAAATCCGCCCGTATTTCCCAACCCAATCACCCAATCAAACTGCTTCATGGCCTCACTTCGGCCAATCTTGACAAAGTCAAAAGTCCCCCCACCCCTTCAACATAGCCGCGTTTCCGATCCAACCCCAAAACCCTCCCCATCTTCCGACTCCCATCCGAAAACATCACAATCACCCCATGCTTCATCGGTGTCACCACATGCTCCGCCGTCAAAACCAAACCATCCTCACTCACAATCACCCCGCTTCCATAGCTCAAACCTCCCTTATTGAGTAAGGAGACCGTCGCCTTCTGCAATCGAGGAGCCAACTCTTCGACCACCTTCCCCTTCTCCAACAACTCCGAAAAATTTCCCCGAACCACCAACCCCGTCAGCAGGAACAACAAACAAACCAATTTCATCTCCGATAGAAACGATGCTAATTCCCCATTCCTCTCACCTCATCCGGATCCTCAAAAACTATTTCTTCTCAACCACCTGGGCCTCAACCACCTTCGGATCCTTGTATTTCACAACCAAAAAACCACCTAACGCCGCCAAGCAAATCCCCAAATAAAATTGCCACCGAATCGCCCCAATCCCTCCTGCCGGCGGATGCAATGCCAAAGCCACCACCGAATTCACCACCGGAGCACCCGCAAAGATGATCGACATCACCGCCGATGGATGCCCCCCCTTACCAAACGCCACCAACACCCCCAAGGCCCCAAAAGCCCCCACAAAACCTGCGATCAATGACCATTTGAACCCAACTCCCGTCAGCTTCAAATTCGACCCAGATAACTTCAACAAAGCAATCGGAGCCAAAACCGCCACTAAAAAGTAAGCAATCCCGACCACCAAAAACGCTTTGTATCGCCCAAATTCCGGATCCTTCATCCCCATCGAACCCTTGTGCAAAAACACCCCATAAAGCCCCCAAAACACCACTGTCATTAACGCAAAACTAACCCAATTCATCATTCTCTTCTCAGCCATCGTCGGTCCCGCGAACTATCAGTTCCAAAAACCAATCCTCCAAACCAATTTTGTAAATTTCCACCTCCTGATTGCTAACGGCAAATCATCCTCGGAGCGGCAGCTCCCCTAAAAGCTAATTGCTAAACGCCAATAGCCAACGCCGAACACCTTGCACGTCCACCAATTGCACAATCATTTCCCCAACTTCCCTCTAATGCCCTCCGGAATCTCCACCGCCGACATCGACTCCAAATCCACACACACCGAAGTCATCTCCCCCGTCGCCCGAACTCCCTCATCCCCCTCCACCAAGATCTCAAAGCCATACCGCACCGACCTCGTCCGCAATTCCTCAACCCACACCTTCACCCTCACCACATCTCCAAACTTGACCGGCTTCTTAAAATCAGCCGAAGCCCCCACCCGAGGCCACCCCAAACCACCCCCATGCAACTCCACCCCACGCTCCCTCAAAAAAGCATGTTCCGCCGCCTCCATCCACCGATAGAATACCGAAAAATGAACAATCCCCGCCAAATCAGTCTCATAAAACTCCACCGGACGAGACCACTCAAAAACCTCACTCATCCTTCCACCACCTTCCCCAAAAATTCTTCAAACGACTCAGCCATCACCTCGACATCATAACGATTCTCCACCTCTAGCCGACCCTTTTTTCCCATCTCCCTCCACCCCTCATCCCTCAATACCTCACTCAACCCCCTCGCTAAATCTTGCGCCGACTCTGGCTCAACCAGGATCCCACAACCACATCCTTCCACAATCTCCACAAAAGACGAAGCCCGAGGCATCACCACCGGCACCCCACACGCCATCGCCTCAACCAAATACAACCCAAACGCCTCCGACATCAAAGCCGGCACCGAAAACACCGACAAGCTCCTCAACAATTCACACTTCTCCTCTCGACTCAAATCCGGAGCCCACCTCACTCGATCTTCCCGGCCCGCTTCCCGCAATCGCTCTTTCAACCCCTGAACATACTCCGCATCCCCCCCTCCCATCGTGCCCGCCACCACCAACTCCACTTCCTCATCATCCAATAAACAAAATGCCTCAATCAATAAACCCAATCCCTTCCCGTGACACATCCTTGCTAAGTACCCAATCGTCTTTCCCCCACCAACACCCACCTCATAACCCGCCAGATCAATCCCATTGGCAATAACCTCAATTCCCTCAATCCCCAAGCGCTCCTCCATCACACCCGCAAAAAATCGACTCGGAGCAATCATCCCATCCGCCCCCACAACCCTCTTCGCCATCTCCTTCCACGCCCTCTCAGCCCACGGCTCCGGCAATCCATCTAAAAACCCATCCTCGCCCTGAAATGTCACCACCACCTTCACTCCCAACCTCTCCTGCAACGGAGCGGCCAACCCAGACAACAAAGCATTCGACAAAATCACCACCTCAGGAACCCCATCCCGCTCCAACCACTCCACCAATTTATTCAATTCCTTCCCCAACCCACTCTCCTCCATCCGCAACATCAAACACGTCATCTCCCCCTGCTCCTTTGCCGAAGTCAAATGACTCTTTTGAGCAACCGCTCGCAACATCCACCTAAAATTAAACAACCCATCAACCCATCTCGGCACCTTCCGAAAGAAACCGTACTTCTGTTGCAGAAACACATTCACTCCCCCAAAAAACACCGGCATCCCCGCATCCATCCGTTCCTCATCCAATTGCAACGGCAAATACATCGGCAACAACTGCACCTCGTGCCCCCGCCCAATCAATGCTTTCGCTAGAGCATTGTCACGCATACAAGCCCCGCAGTAATAACTCCCCGTTCCCGCAGTCAGAATCGAAATCTTCAAAACTTATCTAAAGTCTAACTCTCCACCCACCCTAGTCGAGACAGCAGATCCGCCAATGATATTTGTAGAAGTGATCGCCTTCAATTTCAGACAGACGAAGCACTCCCAACCGAATCCTTCACCGTTTTGCCATGATCCAGATCCTCAGGTAACTCCGCAAACTCTCCTACCCGCTCAAACAATGTGTCGTAATCTCGATCTATCAAATCCCCAATCAAACAATCCGTCAAATCCCTCCTCACCTCCGCATACTTCTGCACCACATCTGCAAAACTAAAATTCTCATCATAAAACGCATACACCAATTTACGCATCCACTCGATTCCACGACAAACCCGCTTCCCGTAATCCAAAAACTGCTCTGCCCCCACGTCATCCTTCTCCAAAGCCGCAGACACCGCATCCGCCCCCATCGAACCCGTCGTCAGGGCCAAATAAACCCCCGATGAAAAAACCGGATCCAAAAAGGCAAAAGCATCGCCAATCAACACCAACCCATCCGCCGCGCAATGTTCCGCCCGATACGAATACTCACCAGTCACCCAATACTCCCCAAACTGCTCCCCCTCCGACAAATGCTCCTCCACCCATTTATTCTCCTGAATTTCCCGAGCATAAATCTCCGCCAAATCTCTCCCCTCCCGATACAAATAATCCCGCTCCGCCACAATCCCCGTGCTCACAATATCATCCTTCAACGGAATATTCCAAAACCACCCCTTCCCCTGCACATAAGCAATCGTCGTCGCCCCCTCATCAATTCCCTCATCTCGCTTCGCCCCCTTGTAAAGAGTCCAAATCGCAATCTTATCCAACTTAGGGTCCCTCTTCCGCCACTTCTTCTTGCGCTGAAACAACGCATCTCTGCCAGACGCATCCATCGTCATCTTCGCTCGCACCTCATACCGCTCGCCATTTTCTTCCGCCAAAACACCGACCACCACCCCGTCTTCTTCCAGAAAATCAATCACCTTCACCCCCTCCCGAACCTCCGCACCCGCCTCCCTCGCCCGCTCCATCATCATCGTATCAAAGGTCTTCCGATCCACCTGCCAGGTCTTCGCCCGAGGATGATCCGTATGCTTCGAGAAATAAAAGGGCGTCGACAACTCTCCGCAAGGGCTCGCAAATTGCACGCTCTGCTTTACCTGAAACCCAGCCTCATCCAATCGCTCCACCATCCCCAACCGATCCAAGGTATCCCAGCAATGCGGAATCAACGACTCGCCCACATGATACCTCGGGAAATGCTCCTTCTCCAAGACCAACACCCGCTTCCCCTTCTCCCCAGCCAAAACCGTCGCTGCCGTCGCCCCAGCAGGCCCCGCTCCGATCACCAACACATCAACATCATTCCGTAAATCTCGAACCATCACTCAATCTTCGGTAAAATTTCCAAAATTCTCGCCAAACGCCTTCCAGAAGAGTCCAGCAGCTCATTGTAACGCCCAAACAAAAATCCGCCACCAACTCCTTCAAAAATCTCCCCCACCCAATCCCCCTCCCGAATGTCACGCCCTT
>JAHDGN010000244.1 GCA_020627645.1 Akkermansiaceae bacterium | reverse complement strand
TCCCGTGATCGAGGGAACCCTCACCCAAATGACCGCCACCTCACCAGCCACGTCCCATTTCTCAATTTGAAAAACCAGAGGAGTTCCCGCCACATCCGCAAACCGAAGATCCCGCCCATCCGCTTGAGCCTGCCCAAAATCAAAAGTCTCTCCAGTCAATCTCACCAACAACGGAAAATCAGTTTCCGTAACCCCAGCAGGCACATCTGCCCCATCAGGCGTGGTAATCACAAAAATAGATCCGCTGTGGCTCCAATCTCCATAAGGGGAATTATCCCCCAATAAAACCGAAACCAAAGCAACCCAAAATATCAACACAAACCCAACCACCATCATCCTATACTCAGTAACCTTTCCCTAAATTCCTCGCAACTAAAAGAATCAGATTGATACCATTGCTGGCCCAGATGGCACTCGCTAGCTTCAAAAGCCGCACCATCACTATGTTGAACAGTTCCGCAGTGAAAAATCCTCTATCAAAAGTTCTCGACCCTTTTGCTTAACCGAGTGCGATTCGGGCTAGAAGTGTTATAAGACAAAAGCTCAAGAGGTTGCATAACTGCAACCAGTGCAGCTGCTGATCGAAAAATCAATCCACCAAAACAGTCGTGTGATAGTTTTCACGCAGCCTCAAGAACAACTCCGGCAACCTGCTCCCACAAAGAAAACGAGTTCAAACTTTCGCAGAGTGAAATGACCGGAGGTAGCCTTAAGGCATTTTCGGAAAATTGATCCTCATCTGATCCTCCTCCAGCGTGATCCAAGCACCCGCTTTTTTCATCACCCTTCCAATCAATTCAAATTCGCGATCGAAAAGTTTCTCAAGATTCGAACCCATCTTACGAGTCATCAACGTAAAACCAATGGGCACTCTCACTTTCCCAAATCGCCCCCCACATGGAACCATCCCCATAACCTTGCCACCTTGCCGCTCAATATTCGCCACCGTCTTATCCCCCTTCTTCTTACGCTCAACCGTCACATACATCGACACCGTATGAGACAACCCCTTGATATCACGCTCAACGACAATCTCGACCTGACCTTCCTCAAATCTCAGCCACACCCCCTTCAAATCCACCTGATCAGAAAAAAGCCCCTCCTGCTTCACCTTCATCGTCGATCCCAACCACGTATTCATCTCCTGCTCCGTAATCACCAAGTTTTCCCGACTCTTCGCCGCGTTCTCAATCATCGCCGGAACATCCACCACTCGAGCCGCCTTATCAGTTTCATGCCTCCCCCTGACATCCGTCAAATCCTGCCCCACAAAACTAAAATAAACCCCAGCTCCCAAACCGCCCACAAAGACAATCGAGAACAAAATAAAAATCTTCTTCACCCCCTAAAAATGCCAGTCCTTAGCATTTCTGACAAGCTCGCATCACGACGAGGGCTCAGACGACTTCTTCGGCTGAGATTCTCCCTTTTTCTCACCACCCTCCTTTTTCACCTTTCCAGCTTCCGAAGCCTTCTTTTCACCCGCTTTATAAGAATCTGATCGATAATCCGTCTCGTAAAAACCTTCACCCTTAAAAATCAACCCTGCACCAGTCCCCAATAATCTCTTCACCCGCCCATCACACCCTTCCTTCGGGCAATCAGTGAGCTTCTCATCCTTCATACTCTGAAAGACCTCAAAAACCTCCCCACACTTCTCACACTGATAATCGTAATTCGGCATCTCCTCTCCCTCTACGCAGGCTCCACCCCAAAATTTTCGATGTCCCACCCCCCAATCCCCAATCCATCAGCCAACTCCTTGAATTCACCCAACTCAGCATCCGAAAACAAAAGCCCTCCAGCCGCATCCGTCCGAGCCCGAAAACCAGCCTCAATTTGCCCCGGCAACAAACACCCCTCATTGCCATGCCCCAAAATATCATCAATCACCTCCTTCACATTCCCCATCTGCCCACCACCCACAGACGCCCCACTATCCCACGCATCAGGATGAATCACTTGAAAGTAAAAACACGACGTCGTCTTAGCCCCCTCCCGGCCACGAATTGTTGGCAAACTTCCACCAATAAATCCACCAACCAACTCATTCATTAAAGCCATCCCATACCCCTTATGCGCCCCAAATGGCAACAAAGCCGCAACCTGATTCGGATCCAAGGTCTCATTCCCTTCCTCATCAACAGCCGCCCCAGGAGGCAACGACTTCCCCTCTCGCTTCAATTGCTGAACCCGCCCCATCGCAACCGTCGACGTCGCCCAATCAATCACAATCGGAAAACCATTCGCATCCTGTGTCGGAAAACCCCAAGAATGAGGATTCGTCCCCAACGTCGGAAACTTCCCGCCAAATGGAACCACCTCCGCCAACGTCGAAGTACAATTGGTATAAGCAATATACCCACGCTCCGCCGCCTTCATCACATACCCACCTCCCCATAAATAGTGAAAAGCATTATCAATCGAAACCTGACCAACCCCATATTCGTCAGCCAACTCAATACACCGATCAATCGCAGCCACCGCCACCGCTTGCCCCAACTTACGATTCGCATTCCAAACCTCACTCGCCTTAAACCGACGATTCACCACCTCAACCTCCACCCCAGGAACACAACCGCCAACAGCAGAACCAAACAAATGATCCAAATGCAACGCCTTCAGCGCATTGTGCGTCCGAATCCCGTGCCGCGTTGCATCCCGACAAACCTCCGCCGCCACCTGAGACTCATCTTCATCATAACCACGCGCCTGATACGCTTGCGTAACCAATTCATCATGGAGATTGACAGGAACAACACGAAACTCACTCATATTACGGGCCGCAAAGACTGCCCACTTTTCCAACAAAGACAAGTGAGATCCGAATCCTCAAATCGATCAGCATTCACACCAACATTTATGGGCATTTATGAGGACAGACAAAATAACTGCACCTGCCATTTTAAGCTTTGTGGAGCACTAGACAAAAAACATCGCAAGGATGTTGAGGGAGAATAAAATGATAACTGGTTTGAGGCTGGGTGAGATTAGGTCGTCTGGGATCCATGATTGAACTTCTTCGATCATTTCTGTTTTGACATCACGGCCAGCTTGAGCGTTTTCGCTAATCTTTGTCACAGAAGCAGACAGGTTCTCAAAGAGGTTAAGTGGTTTTGCGATCCGTTTGTAAACGATTTTGGTAAGAAAGGGGAGTCCTTCGAGGAGATCTGCTTTTTGGGAGAATTGTTGAAGCTCTTCCACTCCCTGAAGCTGGTTGTTAACGATTAGATCAGGCTTTCGTTTGAGAAAGGAATCGACAAAGAAACGGGTCACACTTCCTTTGCTGGAGACGACCAAGTGGTTTGCTGCTCTCATGATACCTTGTTGTTGGGCCATGATGACATGAGCAACCGAGAAGAGAATCGAGAGTGCAAGCCAAGGTTCTAACAAAAGATCAATGAGTGATGATTCTCCTTGAATAGCATCTTTGATATCTCCGAGATTGATGAGGATAAAAACAAGATTAATTCCGATTCCGAGAATGGAAAGTAGGACGAGAGATCTGAACCAGATGAAGAGAGCACGCCCAACTGCCTTGAGTTTTTCCATGGGCGATGAATACCATCTTAGCTTTGACTCGATGATTACAAAATGGATTTGAGTTTCGAATTCAATCAATGCCAGGCTTGAAAATCAGGGCTAAATCGAGCTAGGCTCATGAAATATTCGGGCTAATCGCCAATAGCAGACGCCGAACACCCTATTGGTTAGTATCCCTCTTCTCTTCATTTCTTCATCTACAAGTTCCTCAGTTTTTCAAAAACCAAATGCCTGTTGATCGGAGAAAAAAGAAGCGCTCTTATTTCATAAATCTCCCCAAAAAGAATCTCCCTAAATGAAATCAACGCCGAGAAACAGGACGCCGCAACACCATCACTCCCCGGTCACCATTTCCTTCGAATCGCGTCTCAAACTTCCCAGCAGTCAAACTCCCCTTCACACGATAAGTCCCAAAACCTTTCGGCAAAGTCATCTCATCATCCAACCACAACACCCCACCCTTTTCCTTACCACGCACCTCATGCACATAGTCCCCAAACTGAAAAACACCCCACCCTGCCCGATAACGAAACTTCCACAGATCCGGATCCTTCCGATCACGATCAATCATGCACCAAAGAGGCCCATGATGCCCATTCACTTCACTCTTCCACTCACCCTTCCAAGGCCCCTCCACCGAAGCTGTTCCAACCCCATAAGACTTCACCGCTTCCCTAAAATCTCGCTGGTACGAAGAACACGAAACCAGAGCAAACCCTATGAAAAAAAAGAAACACCTCATCACAAACAAACGCGACGAAATAACTCATTCAAAGGCACCTGCGTCCCAATATAAAAGTCCCCAAACTCCCCATACCTTGCAGAGACTTCGTCAAACCTCATCTCATAAACAATCTTCTTAACCTCCATCGGGTCCTTCGCCAACAAAGTCACCCCCCACTCATACTCATCCAAACCAGTCGACCCCGTAATCAACTGCAAAATCTTACCCGAATACTTCCGCCCCGTCGTCGCGTGCCCCTTCATCAACTTCGCTCGAGATTCAAAATCCAACGAATACCAATTATAGTCATCATGCGCAGACCTCCTCTTTGACATTGGATAAAAACACACCACCGGCCAATCAGGTAAAACCGGATACATCCGATGCTTCAAATAATGTTCCATCCGCTCATCAAACTCCTTCAACCCCGCCTCATACGCCTCACTACCCTCTTCCAACCCCTTCTCTCCAACCAAGGTATCCTTCCCATACTGCTCCCGCGTCGTCGTATACTCAGACCGCTCAGTCTGAGATAAATACGAGTAGGCTGGAGTCAAAACATCCACCCCCAAAGCAAGAGACAATCTCTTCTCAAACGCAATCGCATCACCCAAATCCGGCGTCAGCAACATAAAGCCCAAATCTGCTTTCGGAGTCGCGACCGCGAACATTAAAAGCTGAGTATCCCAATGCGACCGAATTTCCTGCACCAGCTCCGTCAAATCAGTTTTAGCCTCACGACGTTCCTGTTCACTCAAATGAGACCATTGACCATGATCAATCGAATAATAGAGATGCATCACATGCCAACCTTCTGCTGGCGCCAATGAATTGTTAGACTCAGACATAAAAATCGTTCTACTTTGGCTCCTCAGACGCCCTCACCCTCGCTTTAACCAACGGCTCCTTGCGCCCACGTTCCGTAATTACAAGCGACCAAGGATCAATATTTTGAAGAATATAACCGTTAATCTCCGAAGGACTCTTAAATCCATCCGTCCCGTTCACCACAATCTCCCTAGTTCCGGACTTCACAAACTTCCCTCCCGCCACTTCCAACGTCAACGAATCTCCAATCAAGTTCTCCTCCGCATCCCGAAAGCTCATCTGCATCTGAGATGAACCATTTCCCGAAATCACAACCTTCGCACAAGGAATCAACCCCGCCTCCAACGCCACCCCCTGGTCCGCCCCCTCACCGCACCGCTCCACCCCCACCCCCCCACTCGCCCACACTCTTACACGATTCCGATCTGAGTTTGTCAAAAGTGAAATCTGAGTAGCGGATCTTGTAGAG
>JAHDGN010000243.1 GCA_020627645.1 Akkermansiaceae bacterium | reverse complement strand
TGACCTAGCCGATGCTTGGGGCTGTCCATCACCTTAACTTTTGGACACCCATGCAGGCTTCAAGCTTGGTTAAGTTCAACTGCGCCGCAGTTGAGATTGGATGAAACTGGTCTTCTGAAATGGAGCCTCTTTGATCGTGCTCAACATCCCATCCAGCTGTAATCACAATATCGAACTGCGGATTTTAGGTTAAAAGGTGCTGGAGTTTTCGTTGAAACGCTCATACATCGACTGCCAGGACCTCGATTGATCGAGTTGGCTGGCTGAACCGTTGCCGCTGGCGGCAGATTTTAGTACCACATCCAGTTTCAAAACGGCGGGATCACTTTTTGAAGTTTGTGAGGCAGGGCTTTGCGGGACTGAGAGAAAACGGGCGCTTTCTTGAATTGCGGCTTTTATCGTTGGTCTAGGTGCCCCCCCATTCCCGCCTCCTGCTTTGCTCATTCCAAAAATCATCCCGTTATTTCATGGTTTAAAATGGTATAATTATCGTTCTTATTTGTAGGGGCCAATCGGGAAATCGGTGGGGTAAGATGATTTTGTGAATGGATGGAAAAGTCGCTATTTCAAACCTGTTGAACCGAATGGTAACCGTGGAGGCTTTCGGGTGATTCGAAAGGGAGAAGGAAAGGCACGGGTTTTTTCGGGAGAACGGCTTGGCACCAGTGATGAAAAAATGAGAGGGCTTGGAGCGGTATTTGTGAGTCTATCCATTCTTGTTCCGCTCGGGATTTTGATGTCTATTCCAATTTGGGGTGAACGGTCTAAAGATTTGGAAGGACTGAGCTTGGCGTTTCTATTTGGAGGGGGATTTTTGGCCCATTTGTTTTTGGTTGCTTCTGAGGTGGTGACTCATCGCGAGTTGCCAACTAGGAAGGTAGGGATGTTGATTATGTGGGGTGCTGTTGGCGTGGGGGTGATCGTGGGTTTGGTCCTTTCTGCCTTTGGAATCGTAGAAGGGTGAAGTCGCGTTGAAAGTTTTTCTGAAAATTAGCTGGCGTTGTTTAGGGGTGATTTGGATTGTTGTGGTTTTGCTCTGGAAGGGGCTGAAATTTCTGATCGAGAACACAAGTTTGGTTTTTGATGTTACTCTGTCTCTTTTGAGTTTTGACGAATGAGGTCGTTAGTGAAACCGAGCAGGGTTCAGTTGAGAAAGGTTGATGGAGGGTGAGCCATCTAGGAGTTCGGTAATGAGTTTTCCGGTAATGGGAGCCAAAGATAGTCCCATCATGGCGTGGCCAGTTGCGATGATGAGGTTATTGTGTTTCGGGGCAAATCCGAGGTAAGGGAGACCATCGGGCGAGCATGGACGGAGGCCGACCCATGGATCGAGCTGGTTGAAATCGGAGGGGCGGTATTGGGGGTAGAATTGACAAAAGGATTCGATGATTCCTTGGACGCGTGGTTTGCTGACGGAAGTGTCTTTCTCGCAGATTTCCATGGTGCCTGCGACGCGGAGGTTTGGGCCCATGGGGGTGACGGCAACGCGGCCTTCTTTGAGGAGGGAGCAAAGGGCTGGGGTTGTAGTTGGGTTGGGGAGGGTGAGGGAGTAACCTTTACCTCCTTGCATGGGGAGGTTTAGGTTGATCTGTCTCGTCAGGTCGATGGTTTCGATGCCGCCGGCAAGAATGATGATTTGAGCGGAATGGGTTTTGCCGTCTGAGGTGGTGATTGATTTGATGCGGTTGTTTTCGGCGGTTATTTGGGTGGCTTTGGCGTTGATGAGTTGGCCTTTGTTTTTGGTGATGGAGGTTCGAAGAGCTTGAATGTAGTCGGTGGGGGAGAGGTGGCAGTCTTGAGGCCACCAGATTCCGCCTTTGGCATTGATAGGCGTGTTGGGTTCGAGTTCTTTGAGGCGGGTGGGGTCACAGATTTCGGCTTGGAGGTCAAGTTGGTGTGCTTGTTGAGCGACTTCGATTTCGTCTTCCAGTCCTTCTTCAGATTGGCAGAGCATGAGGAGTCCTTTTTGGATGAGGGGGAAGTGGTGTTCTTGAGAGAGTTGGAGGTGGAGTTTACGGCTGGCAAGCGAGAGGTCGCGGATGAGAGTTTGGGTGTTTTGGACGTGTTGTTTTGTGGAGTGTCGTGCGAAGAGCCAGATCCAACGGGCTAGTGAGGGGGAGAGGCGTGGGCGGAGTGAGAATGGGCTTTTGGGGTTGAGCATCCATTTTATGCCTTGAGTGATGACGCCGGGTGCAGCTAGGGGAATAAAGTGGGAGGGGACGATCATGCCGGCATTGCCTTCGGAGCATGATTGGGTGTGGGTTTCGTCGCGTTCGAGCACTTGGACTTGGTGTCCGGCTTTTGCGAGGAAGTGAGCGGCGGAGAGCCCGATGAGCCCTCCGCCGACGATGAGAATTTCACTCATTGATGTTTCTTTGTGAAGTTTTAGCAAAGGGGGTCGGCGGTGAGTTGTCCGTTGACGAGGCGGTTGATTTTTCTTGGGTTTTCGGATTTGAGTTCGTCGGGCAGGAGAGACTCGGGAAAGGCTTGGAAGCTGACGGGGCGGGTGTAGCGGAGGATGGCTGCGGTGCCGACAGAGGTGCTAGCCCCGTCAGAGGTGGCTGGGTAGGGCCCTCCGTGGATCATGGACGAGCAGACTTCAACGCCGGTTGGGAAACCGTTGATGATGAGGCGGCCAGCTTTTTGTTCCAGGATGCGTAGAAGGTCGGAGGCATTTTCGAGATCTTCGTCGGTGCCGTGGACGGTTGCGGTGAGTTGGCCTTCGAGTTGCGACGCTGCGGCGAGCATTTCATCGAGGTCGGTGCATTCGACAATCATTGAAGAGGGGCCGAAGATTTCTTCGTGAAGGGAGGGGTTGTTGAGGAAATTTTCAGCGGTGGTTTTTAGGATCGTTGGGCCACCTTGTTTCGATGGGTCTGGGGATTCGATTTGGTGGATGGTATCGACTCCAGGTTGGTTTTGGAGGGAAGAAAGTCCGCTGTTGTAATTTTTGCTGATTCCTTCGTGAAGGAGCGTGGCTGGAGCTGTTTGTGCAAAGCCTGATTTGAGGGTGTCTGTTAGGGTGTCGGAAGCGGTGGTGAAGACGAGTCCAGGGCAGGTGCAGAATTGTCCTGCTCCAAGGGTGACAGAGCTGGTGAGTCCGGTGGCGATGGTTTCGGCTCGTTCGGAGAGGGCTCCCGGGAGGACGAAGATGGGGTTGATGGAGGACATTTCAGCGAATACCGGAATGGGTTCGGGTCGGGCGGCGGCGGCGTCCATGAGGGCTCGTCCCCCAGTGCGAGAGCCGGTGAACCCCACGGCTTTGATGTCTGGGTGGGTCACAAGCTGAGTGCCAAGGTCGATGCCGGCGTCGAAAATCATGGAAAACGTACCTTCCGGCATTTGGCATTCGGCTACTGCTTCTTGAATCGCAGAAGCGACGAGCTCGGCGGTTCCGGCGTGTGCGGAATGAGCGCGAACGATGACAGGGCAGCCTGCTGCGAGGGCGGAAGCGGTATCACCTCCGGCGACAGAGAAGGCGAGAGGGAAGTTGGAAGCGCAGAAGACGGCGACTGGACCGAGGGGGCGTCGCATCGACCGGAGGTCTGGTTTGGGGAGAGGCGCGCGATCGGGAAGTGCGGTTTCGATGCGGGCATCAACCCAAGACCCTTCTTCGATGAGGTCTGCGAACATGCGAAGCTGGCCGACGGTGCGACCGCGCTCGCCTTCACAGCGAGGTTCGGGGAGGGCAGATTCAGCGTTCATGCGGGGGGTGATTTCTGGTCCTAATGCGTCGATTTTATCAGCGATCGTGCGGAGGAAATTTGCGCGGGTTTTGGGGCAAGTTTTTGAGTAGAGGGTGAAGGCGTTGGAGGCTAATTGTACGGCTTCGTCGAGGTCCTCATTCGTTGCGGCATGGAATGGTGGTTCCAAAATCTCGCCCGTCGTGGGGTTTTTGACGTTGAAAGTTAGGGTGGATTCGTTTGAGCGAGAAGCTCCGATGAATGAATGTCCGGTTAGTGTCATAGTACGATGTGGTTAGTAATTTATTCCGTGTTGGAAAGGGTCTGAGGGGTTTAGGATGATTGTTGTTTCGGCGTTGATGTGGGCTTCGCCACTGATGGTGGGAATGATTTTTGCCGGTTCAGAGTGGTTTTGGTATGAGCCAGTGAAAATGGTTCCGATAATACTAGCTTGGCGCCATGTTTCTCCGGGGGCGAGTTTCTGAGAGGCGGCGAGGCAGGCGAGCTTGGCGCTGGTGCCAGTGCCGCAGGGTGAGCGGTCATAGGCCTTTCCGGGGCAGAGGACAAAATTTTGGCTGTCGGCCTCGGTGTCGGACATGGGTGGGCCGAAGACTTCGATATGGTCGATTTCTTCTCCCTTGGGTCCGGTGATATTTTGTTTGATTAGTTCGTCACGGATGGCGGAGGTGAATTGAGTTAGTTCTTCAATATTGGAAGGGTGGACCGCTGGTCCGGGGCTTGATACGAGGAAGAACCAGTTGGCGCTGAAAGCAATGTCACCGGTGACTGTTCCAAGGTTGGGAACCTCGAGGGTGACGTTTTCTGCGGCGCGGAAGGAAGGGACGGATTGAATGGTGACGTTGTGGTCGTCGGCGAGAGTAGCGGAAATAATTCCGGTGGGAGTTTCGATTTTGTGAGTGCCTGGTTGGATCCTCTTCAAATAGGCTAGAGTCTTTACGACGCCGATGGTGCCATGGATGCAGCCGCCGAGATAATTGTGGTTATTAAAGAAGACGACACCTGTGGTGCATGATTCGTCAAGGGGGGCGCAGAGGTAGGCTCCGACCATGGCATCGAATCCTCGGGGTTCGAGGATGAGGGAGGTTCGGACCCAGTCGGCTTTTGATTGAAGATGGTCACGAGCTGAGATCGCACCATGGGAGGGGATGTTGAGGTCGTCGATGATGACTCGGGTGGGTTCGCCTCCGGTGTGAGAGTCGATGACTTTTAGGTGGTTGGGGGCGGTCATTGGGTGTGAATGGTTTGGTTTGTTGGATGCGGTTGGTGTTCGACGATGGCTGTTAGCATTTGGCATTTAGCGGTTAGGGGAGCTGCCGCTCCGAGGGTGATGTGGGGTTGTTTGGTGTTCGGCGATGGCTTTTGGCATTTGGCATTTAGCGGTTAGGGGAGCTGCCGCTCCGGGGATGGAAATAGTGCTGAGTTGAAGAAGGGCGTTTCAGGGAGACTGTTTTTGGGAGGTGCGGATTTTTTGGATGAAGGAGTTGAGCATTCGTTTGCATTCTACGAGTTCGTTGTTGAGATTTTGATACTGGATTGTGGTGAGATAACCCAGGTCGTGTGCGAGTTGGAGCTGGTACTCCGTTTCGGAAGCAGAGCCCATGGCGATATCAAGGAAGCGGACAAAGTCCAATTCAGTGCTGCGGCCGCAACCTTCGGCGATGTTTGTGGGGATTGAGGCACTGGAGCGTCGGAGTTGAGAGGAAAGACCGAAGAGTTCGTCATTCGGGAATTGGGAGGTTGTTTTATAGATACTGAGAACGAGGTAGTGGGCTCGTTCCCAGGTTTGAAGCTTCCGGAAGTTCCGCATGGTGGCTACTTTAGGAGACCTTCCCGTCCCAGTTGTTCCACCAGGATCGGAAGAGGGCGTGCTGGTTGTGGAGG
>JAHDGN010000242.1 GCA_020627645.1 Akkermansiaceae bacterium | reverse complement strand
TGATTGTTCGAGTAGACGAAGGGCCTCGAGAATAATGATGATGCCAGATTTAGCATCTAGAACTCCTGGCCCATTTAGGTGGTCACGAGTTTGAGTGCATTGTTGAAATTGGTGATCTTTACCAAAAACTGTGTCGTAGTGGATTGAAAAGAGGATCTGGATGGGTGCCTTTGGTCGTTTTTGAAAAGAGAGCGTTTTCCCGAGGGGGACTAATTTTGTGCAGCCGTTTTCTTCGATGATCTGATGTTGCTTTGGCTCGAGAATTTGGTGGATGTCTGCGATCTGCTTAAACTCCAAACAGAGGATTTCGGCTAGAGCAGCTAGCCCTTCAAGATGATAAGTTCCGGTGTTTATTTCTGCCCAGCGAATCAATTTTTCAAGGAGGTGCGATTCGTTAGGAAACTCGGTAATTCCAAATGATTTTAGTTTCTCCATCTCAAATTTGGAGCCATAGGGGTGTTCTTCTCATGTTAAGAACATTAGCTCTTTGGTTGATAAAGTCAATCTTGTCTGGGTTTGTTTGGTGTTTTCAAGTTGAGAAGTTATTTCGGCATGGTGCAGATTTGATTTTTTTAGGTTGAGGAATGTACTATGGAGGTAGTAAAAAAACTTATGTTCGAATTGATTTAAAGATGTTGTTTTCTGAGTGCTCGATTATCTGATGGGGGGGTAGGTGGGTTTTAGATGGGCTTCGCTTGGGCGTGGAATCCATTCTCTTTGGTGGTCAAATTTTCTCCTGGAATTTGCGTCATATTTTCATGGGTGATTCGGATCGTGTGGACGGTTGTTATAAGTTTCCGGGTATTCTTGTGATGGTGAGAAAATGGGTGAATACGATTTGCTTGGTGGGGAGGTGTGCTCTTTAAATTTTATTAATTGTTTGCAAAAAGTATTATGATTATTCTTTTTGTTTTGGTTCTATTTCAATTATTATTTTTGGTTTTGTTTTTATGGAATGCTGATTGATAGTTGTTTATGATCGTTGTAAAATAACCCCCTTGATTTGTTGGTTGGTAGGTCGTATCTCATTCGCCGTGCCCCCCCCCAAAAAAAATGTTATTAAAAATATTTCATAAAAACATATTAAACGCTGCTATTTTTTCTGTTGTTTTAATTTTCTGCTCGAGTCTGGCTTATTCTCAAGTCTATGTCAGTGGTGATGGAAGTCCTTGGAATCGGACCCTTAAGGATGAATTGGATCAGAATGTTCCGGGGTGGTTTATCAACTTAGGGATTACGGGGATTCGTGTTGACCTTCACCCAAATCGTCTTGATGCGATGTTGGTTCAGCATATAATGCCTGGTTCGGTGGCGCAGGGTCGCATTCAGAAGGGAGATTGGATTGTGGGAGCTGGTGGAAGGGATTTTGTGGAGAATGCTGATTTAGGGAAATTTACTAAACTTGGAGGAAGGGGGCCGGTTGGGGAATTCGCTATTGCCTTGGAAGCTTGTCAAAGTAGTTCCGGAAATGGAATATTGAATCTGGTTGTAGAGCGGAATCGGCGTCGGGTGCCAGTTTCGCTTTCGGTTGGAAAGGTGTATGGGTCCTATTCACCTACCTATCCTTTCAATTGTCCGAAGTCGGATAAGCTTACGACGGAGCTGGTGAATTATATTCGAAATGAGCTTGATGAGAATGGAAATTGGGGGGGCATTATCGTTGGTGCGGAACTGGATTTGCAGTGCTTTCGTTAATTAGTGCAGGTGGAACCGAGAACATGGCTGCTGCTAAGAAGGCTGTTCAATATTTAGCTAGTATTACTTCTTGGCCGACGAACAGCAGTCGAACTTGGGCCTATCTAATTTCGGGTCTAGCAATGACGGAATACTATTTGGCGACTGGTGAGGAGTGGGTCCGGTCCGAACTTAGGGAGATTTATGATTTTTTGATTTGGAGTCAGTATACGAGTTTTCCTTCGCAGGTGAATTTTGATTCGAATCATTGGAAGCCGAAGGATAATACGCTTGGTATTGGGGGGTGGGGGCACAATGCGGGATTTGAAGGGTATGGTCCGATTGGAATGCCTACGGGAATGGGGGGGCTGGTTTTTTCGTTGATGCAGAGGTGTGGGATTTCGGTGAATCGGTCTCGACATCAGCTTGTTTATGATTTCATGCGTCGATCGACCGATGAGCGAGGATTTGTCTGGTATACGGATTATTGGTCAAAGAGTCCTGGGCGGGAGGATGGAATCGGGCGAACGGGTGCTTCGGCGA
Organism: Akkermansiaceae bacterium; assembly: GCA_020627645.1. Classification (GTDB taxonomy): domain Bacteria; phylum Verrucomicrobiota; class Verrucomicrobiia; order Verrucomicrobiales; family Akkermansiaceae; genus SW10. Next base: position 3,375 of record JAHDGN010000242.1, on the reverse strand, counting down.
TTGCAAATTGGATGAGCTTGTATTCCGGGGGACAGTATCGGGAAGATGCTCTTCGTCATGCTCGATGCTTGGGTGATATGGCGCTTAGTTTTCCTGATACTCATGCTTCTCCGACGATGGGTTGTGGGTTTATTGGGTTGGGGGCCTTCATTGCCCCAGCGTCTTTTAGGAAGGTGATGGACGCAAATCGTTGGTGGTTTTCGTTGGCTCAAACTCATCAGGGGACATTTTATCAGAGCCCTGGTCGGCAGCCCTATGGCGAGGCGGATACGCGGTTTTCGGTTTCGGCAGCGGCAGCATTGATTTTTCTGACTAAGAAGAGAAATCTTTGGGTAACTGGGAAGGGGCGGGAGTTTGAGGATTGGGTGAGACGCACTTATCCAAATAATATGGCAGCTTTCAATCCTTGGGGTGATGTGAATCGTGATGGGAGAACCAACTGGCGGAATTTTTTAGACTCTCAGACGACACCGGTGATCAATCCGAATCCTGCCTCGTTTGCGGTTGCGCCGAGGGCAATAAGTCCGACTTCAGTCACCATGACTGCTACCGCTGGTTCGAGTTCAAGTGGTGCTGTGCAGTATCGCTTTGTTGAGATGACTGGAAACCCTGGGGGTAATTCGAGTTCGTGGCAGAGTAGTCGTGTCTATACGGATCATGGTTTAAACCCGAATACGTTCTATGCTTATCAGGTTCAGATGAGAGTAGGAACATTTGCGGGGGTTGAATCTGGGCGTCAGACTGTGATTACTCCTCCGCCCGAGAATGAAATTTCGGTGATTCGAAGTCAGCCCTTTTCCTTGCAGTCTGGGTGGGGGCTTAAGAAGGTCTTAGGGTTGGGTTCCTTTGATGCTCATGGAGCTGATAAATTGATTGTGGTTGTTTCGACTGAAAATGGGAGCAATGACGCGAGTGGGGCGGTATTAGATTTACGTTATAATAATCGTCGTTTGGTAAGAGCAGCTGGGAGTTTTGTGAATCAGGGTTCGGCTGAAATCTGGTATTTGGACAATCCTGGTCCTATTGGAAGTGGAGGGTTGAAAGTGTCGGGATCAGCTCCTAATGGAGGAGTGGGATGTGTGATGGCGGTGCGGGGCACGAGATTGGGTGTAGGAGCGGCAAACGCGCGTGGGAACGAGACGGCTAAGGTGATTGCTCTGCGAACACGAGGGGAGAGGTCGCTGGTTGTTTCTGCAGTGACAAATTCTGGTAATCCGAATCATGCTGGTTTGATGGAGCCAGTTGCTCCTCTGACGAAGTTGCATTCGGCGGTTTGGGGCAATGGTTGGGCGTCTCATTCGTGTGGATACATGTTTGTTGAGAGCTCTTCGACGGTGAAGTCCTTCTTCACGGGCGCGACTGGTTCAGGATATAGTATGAATTTAGTATCAGTGGAGTTTTTGACTGGGAGTTCTCGAGATCCTGAGGTTGCACCGAGAATTGGAGATGTTGACGGGGATGGCGTTACGGATCAGACGGAACTTATTTTTGGGCTGAATCCTGAGGATCCTGAGATGTCGAATCCGCATGTTCGTCCTCTTCATCCGATCAATGGGACATTCCAATATACGAGATTGGACGATGCTCTGACTGGTTATGAATTTCGGATCTTTACCTCGACTGATTTAAAGAGCTGGTCGAGGGACTTTGGTGCGGTTCAGACAGCTGGTGTTCCGAACGGAAAAAAGATCGAGACGGTGACGGTGACAATTAGTCGTGGTCTTCTTGGGAGAGATCGAAGATTTGTGAAGGTGGTGGCCATTCCAAAGACGGGATAGAACGGTCTTGGGTGTGAAGGTTGGGTCATGTGAGGCTTTCATGGTGGGGGGATTGTCGTGATTTTGCTCAGTGAATGGCTTTTGAGGGTGGAGAAAGTGGTCTGGATGGGGTTGATTGGGTCTGTTCATGGTGCGGCCGGGAAAAACAATTGAGGGGAAAGATCGTTCGTTGGCTCAGCGATCGGCTGGGAAGCTCGCTGGGAAATTGGGTGGGATGTCTTTGAACCGCCAGCTTTTGGCGCTATCTTTGTGGCCATTTCTGGAGCAGATCTTGGGTTTTTTCGTTAGCACGGTTGATTTGTTGTTGGCGACAAGAATGGAGGATGGAGAGGCAATGGTTGCGATTATGGACGCGATGGGCTTGGCGGGATATGTAGGTTGGTTGATGGCAATTTTGCAAAGTGCAGTGGCAACAGGAGTGATGGCAATTGTTTCGCGCGCGGCTGGTGCGAGGGATGGGGCCAGTGCACGGGAGGGAGTGGTTCAGGGGATCGTGGTCGCGTTTGTGATTGGGTTGGCATCTGGGTTATTGATTTGGCTACTATTACCCTCTTTGGTGGGGTGGATGGGATTGTCGGGAGATGCGGCTTTGAAGGCTTGGGCGTATTTGTCGATCACCTGTTTGTCTTGCCCTGTGATGGGAGTGTTGTTTGCGGCAAACAATGGGCTGCGAGCAGTTGGTGATACGAGGACGCCGTTTTGTGTGATGGCGTTGATCAATGTGGTGAATGTGGCTTTGAGTTGGCTCTTTGTCTTTGGACCTGAGCCTCTTGGGGGAATGGGGATTGAGGGCTTAGCGTGGGGGAGTGTGGCTGCATGGGCAGTGGGGGCGTTGGTGATTTTGGGATGGTTATTTCGTGAGGAAAAAGAAGTCGATGGTGATGATGTGGGGATTACGTTGTCATTGAGGGGTGTTTCATGGCGGCCTCAAGGAGGGATGATGATGAGAATTGGGAGGGTTGGATTACCTCAAGGGGCTGAGATGTTGGGGATGTGGGCAATCCACGCTTACGTGTTGAGTTGTATTACATCTTTGCCTTATACGGGAGCCTTGGGTGCGCACTTTGTCGCGATCCGGGTGGAGTCGATTAGTTTTTTGCCCGGATTTGCGATTGGCACGGCGGCGGCGACTTTAGTCGGGCAGTACTTAGGGGCTAGGAATCCTGAGATGGCGATGCGGGTGTTGAAAAAGGCGTGTTGGTTTGGAGTGGTATTTATGAGTTTGATGGGGGTTTTCTTTTTGTTTGTTCCTGAAATGATTGTGCGCCTGATTGTTCCTGAGAGAGGTGATGAGGCATCTCGATTGATTCATTTGGCTGGGCCGTTGGTGTTTTTGTGTGGGGTGTTTCAGGCACCTTTGGCGATTTCAATGATCTTGAAAATTGGGTTGAGGGGTGCGGGTGCGACAAGGACGGTGATGATGTGGTCTTTTGTGAGTTTGATTGGTTTTCGGATTGTGGTGATGACTTTAGTCGATTGGATGGGGTGGATTTCTTTGGAGATGATTTGGGTGGTGATGAGTGTGGATATCTTTGTGCAGGCAGGAATCTTTTTGGTGATTTTGTATCGAGGGAAATGGGTGAGTGCGAAGGTCTAG
>JAHDGN010000241.1 GCA_020627645.1 Akkermansiaceae bacterium | reverse complement strand
AGCGGGGTGGTTGGAGAGGATTTGGTAGGCGAGTTGGTTGGCGAGGGTGGCCGGCGCGATGGGCGTGGCAGGCGAGGATGAGGAGGTTGTGGTTGTCTGGAGAGTTGGTTGGTTGTCCGAAGCGGTTGAAAATTTGTGCTTGTTCGAGGGATTCAAGTGAGGGGGATTGTCTTTTCTTCAGTTGGGTGAGGAGATTTTCAATTTCGGATTTGATGTCAATTTTTTCGAAGGAGGCTTTTGGAAATTTGGCTTTCTTTTTGTCATCTCGGCGGCCGAAGAGTTTGGTCACGAGGTTTTTTTTGGCGACTCGGGTGATGTGAGTGGTTTCGATTCCTTTTTGGATGATCAGACGGGAGTCCTTGTTGTCGGGGTCGACGGGGTGGATCCAGGCGTTGCCGGATCGTTTGAGAGGTTGTGAGCCTTCTCCGTAGTAGAAGTTGGATCTTTTGGGGTTTCCTTTGTCTTCATCAAAGGTGACTTTGACGTAGGAGGTGTTTTTGGCGTCTGGAAGGCCGAGGTCGATGAGTTTTTGAAAGGCGTTTGTGTAGTCGGGGATTTTGATTTTTTCGGTGATGGTCTCGGGGGGGGGGGATTGACCGGGAGTGGTGGCGGTGAGGGAAAGGCTGAGGGCGAGGAAGGGAAGAGGTGATTTCATGGGTTTCAACGGTCGGAAGGTGATACCCAAGGAATGGGGAAATTTCAAGGTTTGGAGGATATGATTTTATGTTTTTTTTGTGTAGAAGAAGGCAGCCTCGTTGTTGGAAGGCGGTTTGTTTTCGACAATTTGGAGAGATAGCCAAACTGCCTATCGAGACCTTAGATTGATCAGCCGCTGGGATCGCTGGATGTTTCGGTATTGTTGACACGAGCAAACTGTTAGAGGCGCAGGCCATTGGGGGCGATGAAGTCACTGGCGTCGTTTTGGTAATAGGCTTCTTCTTGCCCATCTTTCACCGTTGCGATGTCTTCGCCGTAGTCGCGGGTGGGTCGGACTTCGAGAGGGATTTTTTGAAATGCCACGTAGGCCCCAGCGAGAACGATCGCGACCATTAGGAGGTTGGAGGCGATGTCGTTGCGAGCAAACCAGCGGATCATTCGATTGTTTTATAACGAATGTGGGTGAGATGTCTTGTCGGGAATATGGGTAAAAAAACGGCGCTGCCGGTGAGGGCGCGCCGCCAGTTCTCTTTTGGATCGATGATTATTTGGTGAGAGTGGCTTTTGATTTCATGTTCATGTCACCTTTCATCTCCATTTTAAGGCCCTCTGCCATATCGCCTTTCATCTCCATACAACCTTTAAAATCAATGTTGAGATCGACTAAGTCTTGGAGGGAGCGGTGAATCGTGGCTTTTCCTGTTAGGGTCATTGTGGCCCCTTTGAAATCGTCGTTGGATCCGGATACGTCGAATTCGCAACTCAGGACAGCGCATTCGATTCCGTTGAATTTTTCGGTTCGGAGAAAGTTGACAGTCACCTCGCCTTTGAGGTCGTCCTGGCCGAGGAAGTTTCCAGGGGCAGTTTTCCATTTATCGCCGATCTTGCGTGGTTCATAGCCATACAACTTGTTGTTATTGTCATCATTGATTTTTTGAGCGATTTTTTCGATGGCTTTTTTTTGTTCTTCGGTCGCATTTCCGTCTTCGAGTTGTCCGGTCCATTTGTTTTCTTTTTTGGTAAGGACAACTGGTTGGTTGAGCAGAGGGGTGGGGGCTTTTTGTGCAGGTTGTTCATTGCCCATCATGACAACCTTGTTTGTTGACTCGGATTCGGTTTGGGTGATGCGGATTCTGTCCTTAGCGAGGAATTGATAGTTTTCTGACTCTTTTTGGGTGGTTTCGACTGTGGCATCGAATCCCTGCTCCCCCATTTTCATTTTCATCACGCCATTTTTGAGGGCCATGGAGTTGTTGACGGAGTATTTGGAACCGATTGGAGGAAGATGTCCTTTTTTTGCGAGAATGTAGGTTTTCGCTTTCGGTTTCGCTATTTCTTGGCCTTGGGTAGGTGATAAGAAGGCAGCGATGGTGATGATCGAAGATAAAGCTAATTTCATTGATTTATTTGGCGAATGTTGATTGGTCAGTTTGACTTGAAGTTTGTTCAAAAGGTTCTGTGTTTTTTTGATTTTTGGGACGATGTTTTGGGCTAGCTTGACCAGCTAGGTTTGTTAGATCGCTCAGCCTTCGGATTTAGGCGATGGATTTAGAGTGTTTACTCTCGCGAACTGTTTTAGTCGAAGTCCGTTGAGCGCGATAAAGCCGGTGGCGTCGTTTTGATTGTAGGCTTCCTCTTGTCCACCTTCCATTGTTGCGATGTCTTCGCTGTAGAGTGAGTTTGGAGAGCGGCGGCCAGCGTTGATGATGTTTCCTTTATAGAGTTTGACGCGGACTTCACCGTTGACGGTTTTTTGTGTTTCGGAGACGAGGGCTTGGAGGGCTTCTCTTTCGGGGGCGAACCAGAATCCGTTGTAAACGAGCTGGGCGTATTTTGGGATGAGCGAGTCGCGAAGATGTTGGGCTTCGCGGTCGATCGTGAGGGTTTCAAGGTCTTGGTGGGCAGCCAGAAGAATGGTTCCTCCGGGTGTCTCGTAAATACCGCGCGATTTCATGCCGACGAAGCGATTTTCGACAATGTCGACGCGTCCGATACCATGTCTGCCACCCAAATGGTTGAGAACTCTCATGACTCCGTAGGGGGAGAGCAGAGTGTAGCCTTCTTTTTCGCCAAGAACTTCGAAGTCAGCAAGTTCGGAGATGTATGAGGGTAGGTTTTCGTTTTTGAGGCCGACGATGTTTCCTTCTTCGAATAGGAGCTGAAGGTATTCGGGGGTGTCGGGAGCTTCCTCTGGAGAGGTTGATAGGACATACATGTCTTTATCTGCTTCGGTAGATCCATCATACCAGGTGTCTTCGAGTTGGCCTGCCTCGAAAGAAATGTGGAGAAGGTTTCGATCCATCGAATAGGGTTTTTTATTGGAGGCCTGAACGTCGATGCCGTTTTCCTCACAGTAGGCGATCATTTCCGCACGGCCTGGAAATTGTTCACGGAAGGAATCGTCGCGCCAGGGGGCAATCATTTTGATATCGGGAGCAAGGGCGTTGAGAGCAAGTTCGAAGCGCACTTGGTCGTTTCCTTTTCCGGTTGCTCCGTGGGCGATGGCGTCTGCTCCTTCTGCCCTTGCGACGTCGAGCATTCCTTTGATGATGCATGGGCGGGCAATTGAAGTACCGAGGAGGTATCGTCCTTCGTAGATGGCATTTGCCTGGAACATGGGGAAAATGAAGTCAGAGGCAAATTCTTCGCGAAGGTCACCAATAAAGCATTTTGACGCTCCGGTTGCTAGGGCTTTGGCTTCGAGTCCGTCGAGTTCTTCACCTTGACCGACGTCGGCGCAGTAGGCGATGATTTCTGCGTTGTATTTATCTTTGAGCCAGCGGAGGAGGACGGAGGTGTCGAGTCCTCCGGAATATGCGACGACGATTTTCATGCGGGGTGAGTTTTGAAGCTCAATTCTCAAGTTTCAAGTTTCAATGCGAGAGTGATCGCCTGAATTGGTTTTTGCTCGGGAGGGGGTAGGAAGGTGTCGATTTGGGTCTGTATTGTTTAGAATTTGGTTGCGGGCGAACGTGATTACCCAAGATTACTAGTGTGGCCACACCGTCTGCTGATTTTGCCACTTAGGGGTTTTGGACAATGAATGGGGTTGCGACGACTCGAAAAAATCGTTCTGGGGAAGCGGGAACAGCTGCCAAAAATGGGCCTTCGGCATTGATTGGGGAGGCAAAAGTGGACCAGTTGCTCTTACTGAGGTCGTCAGTAGCTTCGATGGTATATTGGATCCCAGCTTCGGCAATGAAGCTGATAAATGTTCCCGCTTCGGTTGTGTTGATGTTTAGCTTAGGGTTCGTATATTCAGGAAATAACCCAAAGTTATCGAGGGCGGCAACTTTACCATTAGCTGAAGCTGAGGAAGGGTGGAAGTTGACGCCAATTTCGGAAATATTCGAGAGAATGAGATCATCAAGGACGACCGGGATGAATTGGTTATTGGTTTCGTTAAAGACAAACCATTGATCTCTTTTGAAGGAATATCCGACAGAAGACCAGCCTGCTGCTTCGACGGCAAAGGGACTGCTGTAGTAGAAATTGTTGCCGGAGCGGATGTAGATTTCGAGATCCCGGAATGAAGAGGGATCCTCGACGTAGGCTTCGAATTCGACTCTTTCGATCCCGGCGGTTGTGTAGTCACCCACAAAGAACTGGTTGGATGAGATATTGGATGCAAAGAGTGAAAAACCTTGGTCGCCTGAAAAGGTGCTATAAATTTCTTTGTCGTCACCGGCATCGGCAGGGAAGTCCCAGAGGGGCGAGTTGGTCTCTTTGGTGCTAAAGTCAAAAAGATTCCAGGTATTGGCATTCGCCTCCTGCAGAAAGGTTTCGAATCCACCCAATGTCTGGGCGGAAATCGTGGGAATCATAAATATAATGGCGAGAAGGACTCTCATTCTCAATTAGGGGGTAGTGAATTCTCGAGGAAGTGTATTAGAAAATCAATGCGTTTTCTCACTTCTGGGGTTTCGAGAAGGCGTTGGCGGTCGTTGGCGTCGTGGATAAATTGTTGAGCGACAATGTCTGAAGAGGTTGCAGGATCGGTGGCCTGATCGAGAAGATTATTTGCCTGTTTTTTGACTTCGGGGGGGAATCCAGTGAGAGCGGTGTTTATGGCGCTTCGAAGTCGACCAAGGGAATCGGATTCCTCCTGTTTCGTCATCGTGGTGTCGATGATGGGTCTAATTCGGGCAAAAGGGTATGGTTTTTCGGAAAGCCATTCTTCAAAATAAACACGGAAAATGCCCTGGATAACGAGATTTGAGGTGCCTTCATTGGATAAATGAGATGCTCGAATGAGGCCGATGGTGCCAACTGGGGCGGCACAACGTTCTGGATCGTTGGAGTCGTCTCCGAGAAGGTTGCCGACGCAGAACATGGCGTCTCCTCTGATTGCATCGGCAAGCATTTGGCGGTATCTGGGTTCAAAAATGTGGAGAGGCATTCCTCCGTGAGGAAAGAGAACTGTGTCCGGAAGCAGGATTACTCCTGCTTCTTCGGGAAGGTGTAGGCCGGACATCTAGTGTGGTGAGTTAGGGTGGTGTTATTTGGCTGAGTGGGGTGATTGGACTTGGGGGAGGTCCTGAAAATTCGAAGTTTGGTGAAATTATGTTAAGGAGAGAGCCTGGTCGAGGTCAGCTAAAATGTCGTCGATGTGTTCGATGCCGATTGACAGACGAACGAGTTCGGGTTTGATGCCGCCCGCCAGTTGTTGTTCTGAGGTGAGCTGTGAATGAGTTGTGCTTGCAGGGTGGATGGCAAGTGATTTGGCATCTCCGAGATTGGCAACGTGTGAGAACATTTTTAGAGAGTTAATGAATTGGGAGCCTGCTTCTGCTCCGCCATTGATTCCAAAAACGACAACGGATCCGCCTTGGCCATTGAGGTATTTGTTACTTTTTGCGAATTCGGGGTCGTCAGAAAGTCCGGGGAATCGAACCCACTCAACCTTGGCATGATTTTGAAGGTGTTTTGCGACAGCCAGGGAATTTTGGCAGTGACGTTCCATTCGAAGAGGGAGG
>JAHDGN010000240.1 GCA_020627645.1 Akkermansiaceae bacterium | reverse complement strand
AACGGCCTCGAACAATTTCTCGGAACTTCGCCGAATATAGCCGAATCAACTAACTTTCAAACAATGGTCTTGGTTCCAACCCTAGGCAGTGACAACAGATGGAGATTGAGACACCCCGAAGCATCTTCCATTACCTCTGATATCTCCGTCACCTACCAATGGTCTACCGACCTCAAAAGTTTCCATGCCCCCGGATCAAATCACAACTCGACAAAGATCAATTTTTCAAGGCAGCCCAACTCCCCTCAAACCGGAATGACAACCGTTCTCCTAGACATTGTTGGCCAAATTCCCAGTAGCCTGTTCGTTCAGATTAAGCTCACTAAACCGCAATCCAACTAGCCAGCTCACGCTCCAAAGCCGGATTAACCGTCACCCTGCAATCTTCAGGTAATTCGATTGTTGCCCGCTTTCCAGCGCCACTCTGCACATGGAGCAAGACCGGAACCTTTCCAGGATATTCCGCCAGCACCCCCTTAATCTTTTCCAAATCACCAACCGAATTCCTTCCCGTCCATAAGGTCAGCTCGACCGCAGCCCCCTTCTTCGCTTTCCTAACCTTCAACTCCTTAATCTGAGAACCCGTGAGCCTCCTTTGCTCAGTCCGATCATCCACCGTGATCTGAGCCTGAAACTGAATCACCCTCCCCGCAACCATCAATCCCGCATCCCTTGCCGGCAAGTAACTCTCGCTCCAACACACCATCTCACGATCTCCCGTAAAATCTTGCACAACGACCACACCAAAAGCCTTACCCGCTTTTGTCGTCTTATGCTCAACACTCCGGACCATACCGGCAAACGGGAACCTAGCTTTCTTATCCCTGATATTTAAATCATCCAACAATCCAAGCCGCTGGAACCGATCAGAATCCACCACACCTCGAAACTTATCCAATGGATGCCCAGTCACATAAAAGCCCAACAATTCCTTCTCATGCTCAAGACGCTCGTCCTTCGGCCACTCTTCAACCACTTTACCCCCCTCACCACTAGGCGCTGGAGTTGCAAAAGCCATCTCATCAAACAAACCTCCCTGCCCCGCATCTCGGTCCTTCTGAGCACTACTAGCACTTGCTAATACCTTTTCCAATCTCTCCGTCATTCCCGAACGAGTCTCCCCCGTCCAGTCCATCGCTCCAGCCTTAATCAAATTCTCCAAAATCCGCTTATTGATCACCTTCGAATCCAACCGATTACAGAAATCGTCCAACGATTCAAAAACCCCGTTGGATTTCCGATCTTCGATCGCCATCTCCATCGCCGCCGCCCCCACATTCTTGATCGCAGACAGACCATAACGGATTCCCTGCTTTCCTCCCAACACATCCTCAGGCGCAAAACGCAACATCGATCGATTAAGGTCAGGTGGTAAAATCTCAATCCCCATCCGAAAGCACTCATTCACAAAGACACTGATTTTATCGGTATTTGTGATCTCGTTGGACAGCAACCCCGACATAAATTCAATCGGGTAATTGGCCTTCAAAAAACCAGTCCAATACGAAATAAACCCATAACAAGCAGAATGGGATTTATTGAATCCATAGCCAGCAAATCCAGCAATTTTATCAAAGATCAAATTTGCATTCCTCTCATCAATTCCATTCGTTTTTTCAGCCCCCTCCACAAACGTAACCCGCTGCTTCGCCATCTCTTCCGGCTTCTTTTTACCCATCGCCCTGCGCAAAACATCAGCCCCACCAAGGGTATAGCCAGCCAACATCTTGGCCGCATTCTGCACCTGCTCCTGGTAAATCATCACCCCATAGGTATCTCCACAAACCTCTTCCAGCAACGGATGCTCATAGACAGGCTTCTTACGCCCCTCTTTCACTTCGATCATCTGATCAATGTACTGCATCGCACCCGGACGGTACAAAGCTAACAAATCAATAATATCTTCAATCCGACTAATCCCATACTTACGACACGTCTCCACCATCCCTCCGCTCTCCAACTGAAACACCCCCATCGTTTCCCCCGCATTCAACATCGCAAATGTTGCCTCATCCTCCAAAGAAATCTCATAGATATCAAAATCCGGAGAATGCTGATGAATATGATCAACAGCCTCCTGAATCACTGTCATATTTTTCAACCCCAAAAAATCCATCTTCAACAACCCAACATCCGTGATAGCCCCCATATCATACTGCGTCACCACCTCACCCTCGTTACCTCGTGTCAACGGAACATGCTCATCCAGGGGGCCATCCCCAATCACCACTCCTGCCGCATGAACACCCACATTTCTCGTCAAGCCCTCTAACTTGAGAGCATAGTTCCATAGCTCTTGATAAGTCGCGCTTTCTTCAATCACCTCACGAAGCTCAGCCTTCTCCTCATACTCAGCCTTCAATTTGACCCCAGGTTTCGTCTCAATCATTTTGGCCAACCTGTCAGCCTCACCATAAGAAACTCCCATCACCCGAGCCACATCTCGAATCACCGACTTTGCCCCCAACGTTCCATAAGTAATAATATGCGACACATTTCGCTCCCCATACTTCCGACGCACATACTCAATCACCTCAGGGCGACGAGTCTGACAAAAATCAATATCAACATCAGGAGGAGAAACCCGCTCCGGATTCAAGAACCTCTCAAAAAGCAACCCAAACCTCATCGGACAAATATCCGTAATCCCCATCGTATAAGCCACCAAAGACCCCGCCGCCGACCCACGCCCGGGACCCACCGGGATCTTATGATCCTTGGCCCAATTAATAAAATCAGCAGTAATCAAAAAGTACGAAGCAAATTTTAGATCAATAATAATCTTCATTTCATACTCCAATCTATCGATCAACTCAGGATCCTTCGCTTTCTCAACCCCATACCTCTTCTCCAACCCCTGATAACAATATTCCCGAAAATGGTCATTCGGCGCAGACCCGTCATCAGGCTCATACTCGGGGTATTTCTCCGAAGATGTCGGATCTAAGACAAACTCAACATTGCAGCGATCCGCGATCTCCAAGGTAGAATCACAAGCCTCAGGGTGTTCCGAGAAAAGCTCTCTCATCTCTTCAGCCGTTTTAAAATATACTTCCGGAGTGTACCTCATCCGATTTTCATCGATAAGCAACCGCCCCGTCCCAATACAAATCATCACATCATGAGCCTCATGATCCTCCCGACTCAAAAAATGCACATCATTCGCCGCAACCAACTTCACCCCCAACTCCTTTCCAAACTTCGACAAAGTCTCCAAAATCTTCGCCTGTTGTTCCATCCCATGGTTGTGAACTTCAAAATAGAAGTTCTCTCTCCCATAGATCTCCATCAGCTCCTTTGCCGCCTCCAATGCGACCTCCTCCTGATCTTGCAAAATCCACTCGTTGACCGGCCCAGAAATACAACCTGACAAACAAATAATACCTTCAGCGTGTTCACGCAAAATTTCCCGATCAACCCTAGGCTTCCCATACCACATTCCCTCCAAATGCCCCTTCGAAACCAATTTCTGCAAATTGACCCACCCCACATTATTCTCTGCCAGCAAGGTCATGTGGCAGGACCTCTTCCGCCCCGGAATTTCCTCTCTCTTCTCAATCGACTCCGGTGCCAAATAAATTTCACACCCTAAAATCGGCTTCACCCCAGCCCCTTTGCAAGCCTTGTAAAAACTAATCGCCCCAAAAAGATTCCCATGATCTGTCATTGCAACCGCAGGCATTCCCAACTCCTTGGCCCGAGCCGCCACTTCTTTGGTCCGACATGCCCCGTCCAAAGTCGAATACTCGGTATGCAAGTGCAAGTGAACGAACGAATCTGACATCCCTCAAATCCTGAATCGTCCTCCCGCTTCTCAAAAGCTATTTCCGAATCGAACGCACTTTTTTTCGAGATTGCCAACCCACCCCCAAAAGCATTCCCTGCATCAAACAAATCAATCTTGACTCAATTTAAATCAATTTCCTCCTAAATTCTGGTTCAAATAAAATAATCCCATGGCATCTTTCCCTTTCAACCCATTCGGTACCGCACATTGCTCTGCGATTGCGGTGACCATACTCGCGGCCATCCTACTCACCTGGTATGGGAGAAAATCAAAAAACGCCAAAACCCTATCCATCATCCGATACACCTTAGGAGCCATCCTGATCCTTTCGGTCTCCCTTGATCCTATCCTCACCCTTGCACGCGAAGGACTCAATGCCCACGGGTGGGCGAAAGTCAAGAAAGATGCCCTCCCTTTCTACCTGTGTGATGTCGTTTCGTTGATCCTAGCCTTCGCCCTTTTTAGGAAAAGCTCCAAACTCACCGAAATCGGATATCTATGGGCAGTCGCCGGCACGACTCAAGGACTCATTACCCCCACACTTGGCTTTGGACCCGCACACCCAGAGTTTTACGCCTTCTTCCTTCAACACGGCGGAGCCCCAATCGCCGCGATCTTCCTCATCTGGGGCCTCCGGATCGCCCCCCAAAATGGAGCGTTCAAAAGAGCAGTCATTTGGAGTTTTGCTTACGTCGCCACCATCGTGCCCCTCAACTGGCTCATCGGAGAAAACTACGGATTCCTGAACGGTCTCCCTCCCGTTCCAACTCTATTCGACCATATGGGCCCATGGCCCTATTACCTCATTACCCTGCACATCATTGCCTACACCCTATATTTCATTCTTCTTCAGATCACCCCTAAGCCCAAGCAAGCCTGTCCAACAACAAAATTTTCAGGACCAACCACACCGAAATTGCCCCAAAACGTCTCGTAGAATTATCGCCCGCTCCCCCAAGGACAAAAAGGAATACCAACAATCACGAGGTATCCCCAGGGCAAACTCGCTTTGGAGGTCTTATATTTAAAGGGTTTGCGCAAACTTCAAATTCCACTTTGAAAGATTGACTGCCCGCTAGAGCTCAACTTCTTGATTGTCCAAATCGCTTCGCACAATGGAGTAACACAAGATGTTGTGGTCTATTTTTCCCCACCACAATCTAAAGTGAGTTAGCCCTGGAGGTATCCCCCCCCTGAGGCTTTGAGGTATGACTTTCCCAAAAAAGATCCCGAAGGAATGCATTTCACTCCTTCGGGTCACTTTCGCTAAACAGCAATAAACAATACGATGATGCTAGCGCATAATTCCAAAGAGGTGGCCCGATTTCCCTGAGTCAACGTCAGTGACAGAGGGAAACCTTTCAGTCTTAGTTCTAAATCGCTGCCCAGTGGATTGGGACTCTAGAAAATACAAAGCATCTCCAGTCTTGCTTACTTTTTGACTAACCGTGAATCTTCTCCACTCATTTGAACCCGAGTTTCTCCATTTCTCATCGTTAAATGGTCGAACAAAGATAATCGGATAATCTCTCACAAAAAGCCACCTCCTGTGAACAGTCCGGAGAGCCATCAGATTCCGATCTGTCGTGAGCTCATCAAATGGCTTACCAGCCATGAACAACGCATCATCCTCTTTGACATTGCTGGTGTCCCACTTCTTGGTATCAAAATATTCCAAACGATTCGGAATTGCCGTTTCTATACGATTAATAATTTCCTTCTCTACCCGAGCAGATCTAAAATTGATGGTTAGCCATGCCAAGTAGCTTTGGGCGAGATCAAAATTCATCCCCCTAGGAGTCTGTCGGACTGAAATGAGTAGCTATTGGAAGCACCGGAGTTCAAAA
>JAHDGN010000239.1 GCA_020627645.1 Akkermansiaceae bacterium | reverse complement strand
GCGGCATTCAAGGCGACGTTGGTGATGTTGATTTTCATGCACCTTAACAGTGAGAAGCCGATGATTTACTTCTTCTACATTTTAGGGATCGTGATGGCGATTTTCTGTATGGGGTTGATTGGGTGGACAAAGTATGACCCGATTCGTTACGGGAACCCTCAGAAGGGTGATGGTTTTTACAACGCTGATAAACCTGCAACGAAGTCAGATCACTAGAGGAGTTTCAAGTTATGTCGATTAAGGGTTTTCATCTCATTTTCATCGGAATCGCAGCTTTGTTTTGCGCGGCTCTGGGAGTGTGGGCTCTTGTTTTTGACAGCACGGGTGGAGTGGGAACGAAAGTGATGGGGGTGATGGCTTTGGCTGGGGCGGTGATACTGGTGGTTTATGGGATTTATTTTCGCCGGAAATCGAGAGATATCATTGTTTAACGTTTAAGAGATTTAGAAATCATGATGAGCCCGATGTTTGTAACTGCCTGTGCGACCTGTGCGAATGCCTTCAAGCATGGAGGGGCGAATGCCGCAGGGTGGGCGATTGCCTTGATGTTGTTGGTGATTGTCCCGCTCGTCACCTGTGTGACTTGGTTCATGATTCGAATCGTGAGACGCGAGCGAGAGGGATTAGATGCGAAGTATTGTGACGATTACGTTGAGCCGGTCGTTGAAAAGTAATTCATATAGAGAGAACGATGTTTATTCCGTTAAATTGGTCGAAGTGGTTGGGGATTCCTGAAAATTATTCGGAGCATGGGGCAAATGTGGATCAGCTGATTGATTTGGTTCATTGGTTCATGGTGGCGTTGTTTGTGGGTTGGACTTTGTTTTTCCTTTATTGTTTGTGGCGTTTTCGTGCTTCGAAGAACCCGAAGGCGAATTATCATGGCGTGACGAATCATGTTTCTTCGCATCTGGAGATTGGGGTGGTGATCGTTGAGGCGGTGTTACTTTTGGGTTTTGCATTTCCATTGTGGTGGGATCGGACTGATCGATTTGAGGAGGTTGAGGCGAGCGATCCGGTGAAGGTTCGAGTGATCGCTTATCAATTTGGTTTTGCTTATCACTATCCGGGGAATGATGGGAAGTTTGGTCGGATTGATCGGACACTCGTGAGTGGTCCTGGAGATCCTTGTATTGATCCGGCCGATCCTTTGGGTCGGGATGACTTTGTCTCCGGAGTGCTTCGCTTGCCAGTGAAGAGAAATGCGATTTTGCAGATTACTTCGACAGATGTGATTCATAATTACTCGATTGTCCCGATGCGGATTCAGCAGGATGCGATGCCTGGGAAGGATATTCCGATGTGGTTCCAGCCGACTAAGGAGCTTCGGACGTATGTCATTTGTGGCCAGCTTTGTGGAAGGAACCATGCGAACATGGTTGGGGAGATGGAGGTGATTAGTCAGGGGGAGTATAAGGTGTGGTCGCGTAAGGAGAGTGAGAAGTCTCGAGAGAGTAAGGAGAAGGAAGAGGTGGCTGAAGGGTTGGCTCAGAAGTAGGTTTTTGCTGTCTCGCGCATCTATACGACGAGAGAAATCAAGGTTCGTCGGACGGTATTTGTCTCATCGGATCCAGTCCGGGTTGGATTTTATTGGTGGTCGATGGCGTTTTTAGATTTTTTCATTTGCTTGTATGTTGAAAAAGTGAGCCACACAAAAGGGTCAGAATTTGGATTTTTACAATGAGAGGTCTTATTCTTTTTTTGCTTATGTTTCCATCTGTGATTTCAGGTGAGGGCAAGTTTGATCATTTCTTGATTGATGCGAAAGAAAATGGAACTTGTTATTTAGTTTGTGCCTATGACGTTAAGATCATCCCTCATGGAGTCCGCAGTCTTGCGGAGAAGGGGCTAAAGCAGTTGGAAATCAGTGTGACCGTTGTTGATGTTGTTAAAGGCAAAATGACAAGGGGGGAGAAGTTGAAGTTTAGGAGATATACAGGTGATCTCAAATTGGCTGAAAAGGTGGCCAAAAAATACAAGGGCTCTTTATTGTATTTGTTCCAGTTGAAGTCTGATGAGGGAGAATGGATTGTAGATCCGCAAGATCCCAGATCTTCCTTGATGTATGGGAAGGAAATTGAGTCTGATGTCTTGAGAGTGTTTAAGAAGTCTTCTCGCTAGGAGATGTTATGGATGGTGATAGGTTTCTACTTTGGCTGCAGAAATGGTATTAGCTGAGAGGTGAGTTCTTGCTGTTTTACAGATCTTTAGTTTCAGGAAAGCCGGAATTTTCCGGTTTTCTTTTTTGGGAGGATGGACCTTTTCGGATGGAAGTGGTTGTGGTATCTCGATTGTCATGAAGAGTTGGAGGTTTTTGGTTGGATTGCTTGGTTTTGGGGTTGTTTCGTGTGGTAGTTCCGAAAGGTTGGTTGGTTTTGACGAGCCTATGGAGGGGGACGAGAAGCCTAAGATGTTATCGGGGGTGGATGGTCCTGGGACGGTGGGGAATGTGCCGAAGAAGTTTCTGAAGGATGATAGTGAGGTTGCAGTGGGGTCAACACCGGTGGAGGAGGTTGGTTTTTTGCCTTCGAAAGTGGGGGAGGGGGTAGTGGTGCATGGAATGCTTCTTCCGTCCGATGATTCGATTGTGTGGTCAACTGACGATCCTGATGCGGATATTCCTTTTGATGAGGAATTGATCAAGAAGGTTAAGAAGCCGAAGAATTGGTATTCGAGTTATCGTTCGGCCAAGAGGGAAGCGATGAGGACGGGGAAACCGGTATTGATTTGGTTCACCAAATCGGGATCTCCTGGCAGTCCGAGGTGCAAGGTGTTGAATCGGACTTTGTTTGCGACGAAGGAATTTTCGGATTGGGCGAACGAGAATCTTATTCGGTTGAAAATTGATGCAAATGGTGGGTCAAATGTTCGAGGGACCACGGAGAAAGGTCGTGTCGTCGTTGATCGTAAGGCTGCGGAGCGTCTGAAGAAAAAGTATCGGATTTTGGGTTACCCCTCGTTGATCGTTCTTGAGCCTGATGGAGGGGTCTACTTGAGGGATCGAGGCTACCAGAAGGATGACAAGAAGGCGCTTTTTGGAAAACTTAAGGATGCGGTTTTGACGGTTGAGCACCAGAGGGGGGTGTGGGAGAGGAAGATGTTTAGGAAGGGTTATCGGAGTTGGAGTGGGGAGAATGGTCAGGATGTTTTTGCGAAGTTGGTGAAGTATCAGGCGGGGCAAATCGTTTTGGTGGAACCGAATGGGAATCGGATCAAGACTAAGATGCGGTTCTTGTCGAAAGAAGACCAGAATTGGATTTTGGCCGAGAAGGCTAAGAGGGATCAGAAGCGACGGAAGAAGAAGCGTTAATTGGTGATGATTCGGAAGAAGAGAGTGGGTGATGGACTATTCGGGGTGAATGTGCGGCGAACGAAGTTTGATCCAAGAGTGGATGGTTGATCGGCGGTGGAAATATTCGTGGTGGCCCAGCTGAGGAGGTCGGAACTCCATTGGATGGTTGGAGTGTAGGCAGGGTCGTTTGTCCTGATGTTGTAGCTGACGGACATAGTGGGAGTCGTGAAGGTGATGGCTGGGTTGCTAGTGGGGTCAGAGGCGTCACTTCCGAGGAGGTATTCGGAAAGGTTGCTGTGACAGTCGCCGTCGCTGTCGTCGGATGGGGAGGCGCCGGAGAGTCCGAGGGCGGTAAGGTAGGCGAGAAAGCCAGAGGAGGGAGGGGTCGTTTGGAAGATCGAGAAATCTTGGGCTCGAGTCGTGACTTGCCCGGCGGGGACAAAAGTGTTGGGAGACCCGAAGCTGGAACCTGATGAGCTGTCGTCGTATCCATCTACGGTGGCGTCTTCGATGTCGTTTGAAGCGACAAGAGGGGAGGGATCTTTTTCGAGTTCAAAAATTTCTCGTGAATTGACGCCGCTGATGGGAGCGATTCCTTCGCCCGCGGGACCAAAGACGACGGTTCCTGAGGCATCCCTAATGAGGAAACCGGTATTGGATGGGGAGATACGGAATGAGTTGAGATTGGTGCCGGAGATGACTCCAGTGGTGCCCAGGTAGATGTTGCTCCATGCGTATCCGGTGGTATCGAGTTGATCGACTTTGAGGAATTCGGTGTCGAGGCCTCCATTGGCGGTGTTCCGGTTGATGAAGGTCAAGATGGTGCCGTTGGCGATGTTGTTCCAGGTCGCGGCATCGCTCAGGGTGATGGAGGATTGGGTGATTAGAGATTTTGAAGGATCGATCGTACCGACTTCGATGGTCCAGCCAGTGAGGTTGGTGAAGCCGGGGGCGCCGTTCCCGGTGACGACCAGTTCGAACCAATCTCCGCCATTTCCTAGGATGCGGTTGAAAAAGGTGTCAGTTGCTAGTGGTAGGCCGTCTGAATCGAAGGTGGCGGTGCCTCCATTGAGATAGTTGTCTGGACTGACGGCATTGTATTCGTTGAGGATGAGCTGAGGGGATGGGTGGCAGACTTGGAGTTCGAAGACGAGGAAGCCAAGGTTGTTGGTTGCTGCTCCGTTGTCGGCTTGAATGGTGACTTCGTAGGTGCCGATGTCGGCGGGGGTGAGAGGGCGATTGTTGGTGAGGGAGATTTGATTGGAGAGGGTATTGAGGGTGAGGAAGCTTGGTAAGGTGAGGGCGGTGACTGACGATGCTCCGGTGAGGGTGGCTTGTGCGGAGAATGATCCGCGGGTGGCCTTGGTGTTTGAGATGAGTCCAAATGAGGGAGGAGTGGACGTGGAAGAGTAGGAGGAGAAATTTTGGGATGTTTGGCCTCCATTGGCCAAGGACCAGATGTTGGGTGCCCCGAAGGAAGAGGAACTTCCGTCATCGTGGTTGAGATCTAGGGGGGTGATGTTGGAGGTGGGCGTTGTTTCGAGTTTGAAGACATCGGTATCGCCAACGGTGATGAGGGTGTCACCGAATCCGTTGAGATTGTTGTCTTTGAGGGCGATCGATTCTCCGGCGGGTCCGTAGATGAGTTGGTTGGAGGAGTTGAACCAAGTCAGTTGGGTTTTTTGGTTGGAGATGGCGGGTTCGGGGGGATGGCTGCTGGCGGATTGGTCGATGAGGAATGGGTCGTGCATCCAGATGTTAGTCCAGGTGTGGCCAGTTGAGTTGAGTTGTGAGGTGCGATAGAAAGCGGTTGGTGAGGTTTCGAGTTGTTCGGTAAAGGTTAAGATGGTGCCTGGGGGAATTGAGGCAAGAGCTGGGTGGTTGGAGAGTTTTAGAGTTCGAGTTCTGAATTCGCTGGAGATGTTGAGGGTCCAACCACGGAGGTCGAGTGGGTTTCCGGAGGTGCCGGTGACGACGAACTCCGCCCAGGCTCCGCCATTGCCTTCGATTCGTCCGAGGGTGGGGTCGGACGGCTTATCGGTAGAGGTTTCGTCGCCTCCATCGAGAAATAGCTCAGGCCCAACGGCATTGTATTCGTTGAGAATGATGGGGCTGGAGGAGGGGAGAACATTGAAGGTGAAATCGACGGTGGTGGAGAGCGAGGAATTGTCGGTAAGGGTGATTTGAAAGGTGTGGGAGCCGATGGCGCTGGTGGGTGGGGAGCCGAGGAATTTGGCGGATCCGCTGGGCTCTCCGGCGGTGGATAGGGTGAGCCATGAGGGGAGATTTGAGCTGGAGAACGTGATGAAATCACCCGGGTTGGGGTCGATTGCTAGGATTCGGTATT
>JAHDGN010000238.1 GCA_020627645.1 Akkermansiaceae bacterium | reverse complement strand
ACCTCTCCTCCCGTATTTGGATCAATCGTCGCCAACTCACCCTCCGGATTCTTCGCACCCTCCGCGACCACCACCAACGAACACGTATAGCCCTGCGCCTCCCTCAACTTAATCTGCTCCGCCACTTTCTCATAAGTAAACGGAATCTCAGGCAACAAAATTACATCGGCCGAACCAGCCATGCCCCCCCACAAAGCAATCCAACCAGCATGCCTCCCCATCACCTCCAACACCATTACCCGCTTGTGACTCTTCCCCGTCGTATGCAATCGATCCAACGCATCGACAACCGTCCCAACCGCGCTGTTAAACCCGAACGTCATCGCCGTCGCCTTGAGATCATTATCGATCGTCTTCGGCACCCCAATAATCGGCCAGCCCTGCTCATACAATTGCTGGGCCGTCGTCAATGAACCATCCCCACCAACCACAATCAAAGCCCCAATCTCCAAATGATCCAACACCCACTTTGCCCGATCCACAATCTCCTGCGGCACCTGTGCCACATCTCCTTCACCGACCTTGGCCGCAAAACTCCCCTTGTTCGTCGTCCCTAAAATGGTCCCCCCCAATTTCAAAATCCCATCCGTATCAGTCGGCTTCAACATCGTAAAATCACCCGGAGGCAAAAGCCCCTCGAAACCATCCCGAAACCCCACCGTCTCCCAACCACGAGAAGCCGCAGCTCCCACCACCCCATGAATCACCGCATTCAAGCCCGGACAATCCCCTCCACAATTCAAAATCCCAATTCTCATATTCTCAACTGATCCCAGTCCTAAACAAATCCTCAACTTCCAACAAAAAGAAAATGAATGAACTTTTCCCGCGATGAAACGACAAAGCCGACCAAGATAACAATGCGAATCACCATACGGCAAGCACACGTAAAAAATTTCCATCCAGACCAACAACACCTGATAAAGGAAAGAGAAATCCCTGCTTGCCGGACCGCGATGATCAGATACTTTCGTAACATGAAACACCTTTTACTCCTGGCCTTCTTAGGAGCTCTTTCTTCCTGTGTGCCGAATTCAACCGCACAACGCAAAGCCGTACCGCCCAAAGGCTCTGACCACAGCGACCAAGCATGGAACACCCCCCGCGAAGGTGAAGGTGCTGGAATCCTCGGAGGCATGCTCGGCGACCGCTAATAGAACCACACACAAGCACCCGTGACTTCCCCAGCACCCGCAGAACCAACCTACGAACCGTGCAGCGGGTGCGGTGAATACCTAGATGTGACGTCCTTCGCTCCATTCGAAGGCGTCATCTGCCCCATCTGCTCTCACGAAACCTTTGTCAAACGCACGTTCGACAATTACGTCCTCGAACAAAAATTTGCCATTGGCGGCATGAGCGTCATCTACATCGGACGCGACATGACCCTCAACAGGCAAGTCGCCATCAAAGTTCTCAACGAGGACTACTGCAATGACGAAGTCCGAATCCAATCATTCGAAAACGAAGCTCGCCTAACAGCCCAGGTCAATCACCCCAACGTCATCAAAGTTTACTCAGTGGGACGTGCCTACGGACGCTTCTACCTTGTCATGGAACTTCTCGAAGGCGAAAGCTTCGAAAGGATTGTCGCCAAAGGAGAGCCCGTCAGCGAATCTCGCGTCCTCAACATCGCCACTCAAGTCGCAGCCGGACTTCAAGCCGCTAAAAAAGCGGGCATGATCCACCGTGATGTCAAACCCGGCAACATTCACATCGACCGAGACGACCGCGCCCGCCTTCTAGACTTTGGACTCGCCCTCATCACCCAAGACGGACGAGCACAAGCAACCGAAATCTGGGCCACCCCCTACTACGTACCACCCGAGGCACTCGAACGTGGGATCGAAGACTTCCGCAGCGACATCTACGCCTTCGGAGCCACCCTCTACCACGCGCTCGCCGGAAAACCTCCGTTTAAAACCACCACCAACGCCACAAACATTCTCCGCAAAGCAAAGGAATCCATTCCCAGACTCTGCAAAGTCGCACCCCACGTCAGCCCAAACACCGGGATCACGATCGATCGCATGATGGCCTACAGCCCCGAAAAACGATGGTCTTCCTACGGCGAACTCATCGACGCCCTCCAAACCGCAGGACGCACCATCGGGCAACCAGCCTCAATCCCATCCTCTCCTCCCCCAGACCGTTCAAAACGCCGTAAGAAAAACCATCTCATTCTCTTCGGAATACCAGCCCTCCTCTTCAGCCTCCTAGCCATATTCATCGCGACACGGCCAAACAACGACACCCCTGAACCAACAGACAACACCGCTCAAAACACCCCCCTACCTCCGCCCGAAGAAATCCCTCTCGATCCACCAGCCTTCAACCCGATTGGAACCACCGCCCCAGACTCCGAAAACCTTCCTGCTCGCTGGCGAGTCGCCCGAGAGGCACTTAAAAATGCAGACTACAGAACAGCCACCAGACTCCTCTCTCAAATCGCCTCCGACCCCTCCGTCCCCAAATCTAATCGAGCTTTCGCCATGCTCGAAGCGTCAATCTCCGAAAACTTAGCGGGCCGTCCCGGCTCCGCTCGCGGACTTGCGGCACAAATTCAAGGAATCACAAAAGACTCCCAAAACGACCTCAAACAAATCATCAAACTCAATCAATTCTCCGAACGACTCGTGCGACTCACCCCACTGAAAAAATCTGAGCTCCTTGCCAAACCTAAGAACATTGTTGAGACCATGATTCTCTTCGCGACATCACTCAAACAGTGGGAACAGGGGCAGTGGAAAGAAGCCCTTCCTCATTTTGCCACCGTCCGAAGCTATCGACTCCACCAAGACCTCTCCTGGTTCGAACCCTACCAAGCCCTCGCCGATGATTATTTGGCTGATGGGGAAACATTAGCGAAAGCCTATAGGCTCAAAGAACCAAAAAATACGGGTGAAGCTGAAAAAAAGAGAGAACGACTCAATAATCTCCTGAAAGAGCTTCGTACCCGCGGACGAGCCCCCTATAACATCCGACAACTCATCACCCATTTCGCCCGACTCCAGAAAAAATTACCCAAGTCGCAAAGATAAACCCGATCGCTCTTAGGACCGAGCACCACTCCAATCATGTTTGGGGTATCTTCCAGCAAGATCCTTCTTCATTTGCTCGAAACCCCGTTCCCAAAATCCGGGCAAATCACTCGTCACCTGCCAAGGCCTCTGATTCGGAGCTAAAATTTTCACCACCAAACACACATCCTGTGCCACCTTAGGCTGATCCAACACCCCATACAATCTCTGCACCTTCTCCTCAATCCAAGGCTCACTCCCCACCTCATACTTCACCTGCGTCATCACCCCATTCGCCAACTTAATCTTCTCAGGAGCGTAAACGTTCAACGCCTCCTTCTGAGGTCCTGATAACCAATCCCCCAGAACTCCCCAGGGATCACGATCTCGAACCTCTTTAAACGTCACCGCCCCCGCACAAATTTGCCCAATCGCTAACCGACGATCCTCCTCACCAAAACCAGGCAAATCCAATTCCGGCATCGCCTGGCTCAAAAAAACAAGACGCGCAATCCACCGCTCCACCTTTCCATCCCAATTCTTCAGCTTTAAATCTCCAGCCAACACCCGCTCCGACAATAAACCACCAGCCAAATCAGGATCAACTTCCCCACCCCGATTCTCCTCCAACACAACCCCTCGATAAACACGACGCTTCACCCCAATCACCCGCCTCAGATCCTCATCAAAAACAACCGCCTCAGTCACCTCCACCTCTTCCTCACTCAACCATTCCTCTTTCACCTCCGCACACCGAGAGAGAGCGACCACCCTCTCCCGACCCTCAACCTCCAACATCTCCCCAACCAAAAAGACGCCCGCATCCCTCACCACCGACCCCCGATGCAACCGCCCCCGCCGAGAACCAGCCACATCACAAACCCCAGTTCCACGATCTCTCCTCACTGCCAACCGGTCCCCAAAAGCCCGAAACATCGCCCGCGCACACAACTCACCCCTTGCCCGAAAATCCACCTCCCTCACTTCTAGCCTTCTCCCCTTTATCAATCGAACCAACTGCTCGAACCCCCGCCATGTCTCTCTCGCTCCCCTCGCTAAAATTCCAAGTTCCCCACACTCTCGTGGCCGAAAATCACACCTCTTCGCCTCCATCATTGCCAACCATTCGCCAGCGAAGTCATTCCTCCACCCTAATTCTCCCTCCAAAAAAATCTGCCCACTTTTCCCCTTTATCACCCTTCACAAAAACCCCCTCCCCCTGCACCGCCGCCGCCACAAACAAGGCTTCGCTCAGACACCCCAACCTCTCCCCATCCAACACCAACCGCCCCAACCTCGGATGCATTGGCAAACCAGCCATCTCACGCCCCAACTCAGTCAACTGCCCATCGCTTTCCAACGCCCCCAAACCAACCAACAACCCAGTTGCCTCCCGAGATCTTTGATCCTCAGGCCGATCCAACCAACGAAAACCCTCTCTGAAAACCCAACCGTTTCAGAAAAAGAAAAGCCTCTGCCAAATCAACCCTTCGAACCTCAGGAAGATCAAACTCCTCCCGACCTCGATGATCAGCCTCACTCCACAACCTCACACACCGCCCCGGCCCCGTCCGCCCCGCCCTCCCAGCTCTCTGAGCCGCCGAAGCCTGCGAAATCTTCACCACCCGCAACGAATCAAAACCCCGAGCAACATCATACCTCGACTGCCTCACCAACCCCGAATCCACCACCACCCTCACCCCCTCAATCGTCACCGAGGTCTCCGCCACATTAGTTGCTAGGATCACCCGCCGAGACTCATCCAAACGAATCGCCGCCCTCTGCCCGTCAGGATTCAATGAAGAATACAGCGGGCAAATCTCCCACCCCTTCATCACTGCCAACCTCTCCAATGCCGCTTGCGTGCGTCGAATTTCGTACATCCCCGGTAAAAACACCAAAACACGCTCCCCCTCCTTCATCTCAACAACCTCCGCTTTCACCACGGCCGCCACCCGATCCCACAACTCGACCGGTCGCTGCCCACCTCGACGCCCCACAACCTGCTCACCCCGATGCACCATCTCCACCGGAAACATCCTCCCTCCAGCCTCAACCACCTCACAAGGATCCAAATACTCCGCCAAACCACTCACTTCCAATGTCGCCGACATCACCACCACTCCCAAATCCGGGCGACTTCCTTCCTGCAAATCCAAAACCCGCCCCAAACACAAATCCGACGCCAATCTCCTCTCATGAAACTCATCAAAAATGACCGCTCCAACTCCAGACAAATCAGGATCCTCCAACAACATCCGCTGCAAAACCCCATCCGTCACAAAAACAATCTCACTCTCAGCACTCACCCGGCTCTCAAACCTCACCGAATACCCGACCCCACGACCAATCTTAGTCCCCTCAAGCGTTGCCACATATTCAGCCAATAACCGAGCCGCCAATCTCCTCGGCTGCACCACCAACACCCGACCATCCACCTCCCCTCGAATCATCCCAGGAACCGTCGTCGACTTACCCGAACCAGTCGGCGCCTTCAGTAACAACCTGCCCCCTCTACCCCTCATCGCCCCCCTGATTTGACCCTCAACTTCATGCACCGGCAACTTCACCCCCCCACAAAATCACCTCAATTCCCCTTGCGCACGCCCGATTTCCTGAA
>JAHDGN010000237.1 GCA_020627645.1 Akkermansiaceae bacterium | reverse complement strand
CAAACAGAACCTTCGGACTCACCCTCCCCCTTTCCTTCTCATCCTACTACGTCCGCACCACGATCCTAGACCAATCGGCTGGGCCATTGATCAATGGCTCCACTCTCTCAATCAACCAAACCTGGCCCCAAGAACCCTCTGGATACAACCGCACTGCCCTCGTCTCAGTCCCGAATGGCGCTGGCCCATTTCCAGTCGTTCTAATGCTACACGGATCTGGTGGAAATTCTACGGGGTTCATCAACAGCCTCGGCAACCGTCTCAACTCTGTCATCCGCATCGCCCCTCAAGGGTACGGCAACCAATGGAACGTAGATGCCGAACCCAATACTGACGCCCCAGATGTCGAGTTCATCCGCGACCTCATCGCCCTCATCAAAACTCACGACAACGTCAACCCTCTCGATATTTCGATCTATGGATCTTCGAATGGCTCTGGACTCCTAAATCGCCTCATCATCGAACTCGATCGCGGATCCTTCCAAAAAGCCGCCGGATCTGTCTCCCAAATGATCACCAAAATGCACAATGGAACGAATTTCCGAGCAGACCCTAATCAAAACAACTCCTACTCCCAATCTGTCGCTCTTCCACAAGGACGAAAAATCCTCAGCATCACCGGAACTTCCGATCCCGTCATTCCCTACACTGGAGGCTCTGGTGTCGGCACCGAATTTCTCGACTCCCAAGAAAGCATCTTCCGCTTTGCCCAGGGTCTCGGACACACCGGGCCCAAGCTCCTCGACTCCGAAGGCACCCCAGGCGATGGCACCAATCGTCCAGCCCCCATCGTTCAATACTCATATCTCAACGGACAGGTCATTCACTACAAAGTCACCGGCGGCACTCACTCACTCGCCCCATATACCGCAGATTCACATGATCTCATTGCCAACTTCCTCCTCTCCGAATAAAGGTCATCTAAACTTCATCTCATGAAAACACTCATCTGCTTCCTCCTCACCCTGATTCCGGCAGTGTCTCAAACGAAACCAAAATCTCTTAACCCCTCCCTAAAAAACCTCAAAGAATGGACCTCCTACATTCAACCATCCACGAACGAACTCTCCTGGCAAAAGATCTCCTGGCGCAACAAACTCATGACAGCTGTTGCCGAAGCCAAAAAACTCGATCGCCCCGTCCTCCTCTGGGCCATGAACGGGAACCCCTGTAAGGAGACATGAAACAATGGCATCACCCAACGGATGAGAGTCTGGTCAGACCCCGCCATCCAAAAAACCGCCCGCCAGTTCGTCTGTTGCACCGATGAAGTAGACATCCTCTTCCCCCGCAACGAATGGCTCATCAACCACCTCAAAAATGACCCTGCTGTCAAACTCTTCCGCGACACCTACGCCCCACAAATTCCCCGCCAACACTGGGACCCAAACCCACAAGCAACCAAACAAGGACTATATGCCCTCATGCCCGACGGCACCTACCTCAGTGCGCGTTTTGTGGGTGCACGCCCACAACAAGTCAAAGAATTCCTCAAGGAAGCCACCACCCGATACCAAGAGCTGATCAAAGCAAGAAACCTCACCCCTAAACCCGTCCCTCAAACAGACGCCCTCTCTGGTTGGCATAAACAAAAGCAAAACGAACTCGGACTTTTTCTCGAACTCCACTACCGCGACCTCCCTCGCAGTGAAAAAACCACCGGCAATGGAAAACCAGTCGGCAAACATCACAACACCACCTGGCTCGAATTCACAAAAGAAGACACTTCCGCCATCATCACAAATTCGCCCAACTGGACCGATGTCCCCGAAAAATTTCGCACCCAACTCTTCACCCAGGGACTCAAAGACATCGTCTACGGCCAAAGCCCCAATTGGCAACCCCAGCACCTCAAATCAGGCACCCTTCAAATTCGTAAGGCCGGTAAAAAACACCAACTCAAAGGAACCTTCGATCTCCAAAAAGAAGAGCACCGCTATCACGGCAAACTCATCGCCGAACTCCTCTGGTCTCCAACCCAAAAGCGGGTCACCCATCTTCGCGGCATCGCCCTTGGCCAACGCTCCGGTGGCACCACCTACAACTTTCGAAACGGTGACGAAGCCGAAGCGCCACTCGGCATCGCCTTCAATACCAAACCCCGTTAAAGTCAGAATTCCACCCCCGACCGCTCCAATAACCGCCGAACCCACTCTCGATGACTCTCATTAACAATTTCATCGAGCTCACCTTCCTCATAAACCTCCCGAATCGCTTCGAGCGTTAGGTCATATAAATAGACGCTCTCGAACGAATCAACCCAAGCTCTCCGGTCCAATGCAGGATCAATTTTCGAATCAGTGCCCGTCACCACTTCAGCTAACAAATGCAAAATCCCATTCTCAAAAATCTCTGGCTTCAACCGCTTCACCTCCTTCTTTGCGACCTTCTCCAAGGTTGACTCATGTGACCTCTTTCGAAACCCCCGAATCTTCCCAGACAAATACCCCATCCCCGATTTTGTCACGACTCCGGTAACCGAAGGGAAAAGCGCCTTCGCCGCAATCCCCACCCCCAACAAAGGATTCGCCACCGCCACCACCCCCCCAATCAAAATCAACCCCCCACTTATTCTTGCGGTCTCGCGATCAATCCGATCCGCCACCTCATCCATCCGATCCGCAAAATCAGACCCTGCTTGATGAGGGTCAAATCTTTCACCCATCAATTGCCTGACCAACTCCTGCTCGATAATGTCCTGCCCTTTCAAACTAGGAACATGAAAGACCCTCCTCTTCGGCAAATCATTCTCCCCCCCAACTCCTTCCGGTAAAACCCTCTTGGTATAAACCGCATGCCCACCCTCACCCAACATAGGCACCAAAACATAATGCGTCTCATCAAACTCAACCTCTTTCGTTGAATTTGCCGCCAACGCCCCAAACAAATTCACCTTCCCAACCATTTCCCTCACCGACTTCACCCCCGATTCCGTCAAGACCTTCCCATATTCCACCCCGCTAGAGGCCCTCGCCACCAACTTCTCCAAAAATTCATTCATACCTTCGCATCCTCCACCACAACGGGATCGTTTTCCAGCCCACAGCCAAAAAACTCCCCAACTTCATAGGAACCATTCCGCCAAATGGCGGCCCGCTTCATTCCACCGAATCAAACTTCCTCAAAACTACCTCCAATGCCAAACTCTCCAAAGTCTCATCCTCCAATTTTTCAATCGCCTCGACCGAAAACCCCTGAGCCACAAGCGTCCTAGCCTGCTTTGCCGGAACACCCCTCGCCATCAAATAAAAGATCTCTTCGTCACTGACCCTCGCACTCGTACTTCCATGTGAGCACTTCACATCATCCGCATTAATCTCCAGCCCCGGCATCGAATTCGCCTCACACTCATCCGTCATCATCAAATTCCGACACGTCTGATAAGCATCGGTTCCATGAGCCCCCTCATCCACAAAAATCAAACCCGAGAAAATCGTCTTCGCTTTCCCAAACAAGGTATTCTTGAACAACAAATCCGAATACGTATCTCGCGCTCCATGATTTTGAAACGTTCTCTGATCGTACTCTTGACCCGTCTGCGGCAGTGCCACCGAAAAAATCTCCGATTTGGCATCAGATCCATCAACCGACGAATAAGTCTCCTCCCTCACCCACCTCGCACCAGTATGAACCACCATCTGTTTCGCATTCGCTCCTCCACCCAATCTTGAATCAGCAAACCTCACCAAGCGACTCACCTCGTTTAATTCCTGAGTCACCAAATAAGTCACTTCACTCTTTTCCGAAACGTTCACATCGACCGCACTCAAAACTGTTGTAGCGTCGGCACCAACGGAAACAAACCGCTCAACCACCTTCACCCTTGCGCCCTCCTTTGCCTCGATCACCAACGTCGGCACCAACAAACCTTCTCCAGAAACCAGGTGCACCACCTCCACAAACAGCTCCCCACTGGAACTCACCTTCAACCCATGGCGCGACATCACTCCATGCATCGCCGCCAACTTCGCCGAACCCAACTTTGATTCCGGACCAAACGACCCCTCCAAAACCTCCACCCCGTCACAACCACCCGACACCAATTCACCATTACGAAAAACAAATCGCTCCGCGCCTTGGATCACCTCCGGCAGATCACCATCAACCCCATCACCCACCAATTCCAACCCCGACAAATTAGCCTCTTTCCACGAACCAAAACGCCAATTCTCCTCCGTGCGAACCGGCCACTCTAACAAATCAAACTTCTCCATCTCAGGGGAACTCAAAATAGCTGACATCTTCTTAAAAACTAAATCATTCAAATTAACCCACCGACCCCTCCATCTCCAAATCAATCAACCGCTTCAGCTCCACCGAATATTCCATCGGAAATTCCGCCACCAAATCATTCACAAAACCATTCACCGCCAACGACATCGCCGCCGCCTCACTCAAACCGCGCTGCTGCAAGTAAAACAACATCTCCTCACTCACCTGACTCACACTCGCCTCATGCTGCGTCGTGTGCTGATTCCCCTTCACCGTAATTGCCGGATACGTATCCGTCCGACTATTCGTGTTAATCAATAAAGCATCACACTCCGTATTGTTTTTGCACCCTTTCAGATGCTTCGGAATATGAACCTGCCCACGATAGGTCGAACGACCCTCTCCCACTGAAATCGATTTCGACACCACATTCGATGTCGTATTGTTCGCAGCGTGAATCATTTTCGCTCCCGTATCCTGATGCTGTCCATCATTCGCCAAGGCAATCGAAATAACCTCACCCCTCGCCCCCTCGCCTTTCATCACCACCCCTGGATACTTCATCGTCAAACGCGATCCGATATTACAATCGATCCAACGAATCTCCGCATCTTCGTGCGCTAATCCCCGCTTCGTTACCAAATTATAAACATTCGATGACCAGTTCTGCACCGTGATATACTGAATCTTTGCCCCCTTCATCGCCACCAACTCAACCACCGCCGAGTGCAACGTTGCAGTCTCAAATTTCGGAGCCGTGCACCCCTCCATATACATTACCTCTGAACCCTCATCCGCAATAATCAAGGTCCGCTCAAACTGACCAAAGTTTTCCGAATTAATCCGGAAATAAGCCTGCAAGGGATGCTTCACCTTCACTCCCTTGGGAATGTAGATAAACGACCCCCCCGACATCACCGCCGAGTTCAAAGCCGAAAACTTATTATCGCCCGTTGGAATCACCTTCCCAAACCATGGCCTGAAAATTTCCTCATGCTCCTTCAAACCCTCCGAGCAAGTCACAAAAATCACCCCCTCGTCAGCTAAGGCATCCTTCACGTTTGAATACGCCGCCTCCGAGTCATACTGAGCCTCAACCCCCGCCAAAAAGGCCCTCTCCTGCTCCGGCACCCCCAATCGATCAAAAGTCTCCAAAACCTCCGGAGGAACCTCATCCCACGAACGTTTCGGCTTCGCTCCATCCGACAAATAATAGCGGATGGCATCAAAATCAATGTTGTCTAAATCCTTCGTCGCCCAGTTCGTCGGCATCGGCTTCGACTCAAAGATCTCCAAAGCCCGATGACGAAACTCATTCACCCATTCAGGCTCATCCTTCACCTTCGAGATATAATCGATCGTATCTTTCGTCAGGCCATACCCCGCATCAAACTTATGATTCTCAGGGTACGAAAAATTACCCACATCATCCTTCTCCTGAGCGACCTGCTGAACTGTTGCGACTTCCGAA
>JAHDGN010000236.1 GCA_020627645.1 Akkermansiaceae bacterium | reverse complement strand
GGTTTTGGAATGAAGGAATTGGCTGGGTTGAGGGGGCTTTACCGCAGAGGCCCCAGAGTGACACAGAGGTTTTGGTGGAGCTTGGTAGGTGGAGGGAGATGCTACCAATGAGGTAGTTAAATAGACTCCATCTGCCGGTTCATCTTCCCCGTCCTTAAAGGTGTTGAGCATTGTGGCGTGGTAACTGAACAACTGTCGGATTAATAAGGTGCACAGAGTTGAGTTGGTTTTGGTGGTGGGGAGATTTGGGAGGGTGAGCATAGCTGGTTTTTGGTGGTTGACTATCTGTTGGGCGAGGAGACCGGAGGTCTCCGCCACGTGGCGTTGGCTTGGCGGTTGGAAACCGCTGCCGCGGAATGTTAGGGGTCGGGCGACGATTGTGCAATTCGCTGTTTCGTCTGAGGATGTTAGTGGTCATCTAGGGGGTGAAGGTAATCGTTGAGTCGGTTGAGAAGGGGGTGATAGAGGTTCGATTGTTAGAGTGCTTAGATGACTAGGTTGTCTTTGTGAATTTCGGTGTCCGGCGATGGCTTCTAGCGTATAGGGGAGCTGCCGCTCCGTGGGGGAAGAGGGAAGTTTCAAATTGGGCTATGGAGGGTTTTGGAACGAAGGAATTGGCTGGGTTGAGGGGGCTTTACCGCAGAGACGCAGAGGTCTCAGAGTGACACAGAGGTTTTGGTGGAGCTTGGTAGGTTTGGTGGATGGAGGGAGCTGATGAGGCGCAAAGGGTTGAGTCGGTTTTGGTGGTGGGGCGATTTGGGAGGGTGAGCTGCGCTGGTTTTTGGTGGTTGACTGTCTGTTGGGCTAAGAGACCGGAGGTCTCCGCCACATGGTGTTGGCTTGGCGGTTGGAAACCGCCGCCACGGAATGTTAGGGGGCGGGCGACGATTGCGCAATTCGCTGTTTCGTCTGAGGATGTTAGTGGTCATCTAGGGGGTGAAGGTCATCGTTGAGCCGGTTGAGAAGGAGGTGATAGAGGTTGGATTGTTAGGGTGCTTAGATGACTAGGTTGTGTTTGTCATCTTCGGTGTTCGGCGATGGCCTTTAGCGGTTGGCTTTTAGTTTTTAGGGGAGCTGCCGCTGCTCCGCGGGGGAGGCGCCGGTTTGAGCTGGGAGAGGGTAATCTGTTTAATGAGATGGGATGATGTCTATTTGCTCTCTACACACTTGGTGTGATTCCAAGCTCTTTATTTTGTCGTTAGTCGTAAAGCCGATGAATTCATTCGAAATGGCATGCGTCTCTTTTGATCTACGAAATAGATCTTGGGAGGAGAAATTTTGGATTCGACGGAGTTGATGCGATTTCCATCAACCCCGAAAGATTCTGGTGTCGCTCATTTAGTGTTTCCGAGAGCGCCGTAGTCCGATGCCAATCGCTGAAATTAGGACGAGAGCTGAAGTAGAGGGTTCAGGAATCACTAAATTATAACAGACAGCATCTTCTTGTTGCAGGGTAATGTTAAACTGATCTGCGTTAAATCCGGGGTTATTGTATGAATATCCGGTGCCGGTCGCAGGATTCCCATCAGTCGTATTGATGATGTCGCTCCCCGCTGTGTCGTCAATTAATACGGTATCGATTGTGTAGTCTGTGGCGGTTGTTCGCGTGAAGGTGTAGGTCAAGGTATAGACGTTCCCGTTTAGTAGGCTAGGCTGTCCAGGACTGGGATCGAATGATAAGTTCGTAAACGTCCCGTCGCTCCTATAACTGCCTTGATTGTAGGTTCCTGGTGTTCCAGCAGTTGACGGAGCGTTGATTGTGAAAACCTGGTGAGTCGATTGTCCAGTGCCATCGTTATTGTTGTCTGAGACAAAAAAAGCTCCAAAAGCTCCACCGCCTGAGCCAGATTCTAACTCCCCTGTAAAAGTAACCACGATCGAGTCACCAATGACAAGCGATGTATCAGTAATGGTCGCTCTTAGTCTGCCACATCCATCACCAGTGTCACCGTTGATAACATGACTTTCCCAGTCAAGAGGGTTATTTCCAGAATATGTGACTGTTGCTGCAAACGAGTTTGCGATTATGCCGTTGACCAGAAGAAGACATAAGGTTCTTTTTGTTGATTTGTTGGGTGTACTCATAATTTTGCTATTATAGCACTTGAAGTAAAGTTGATCAGTCGTGGGTTGTAAAGGAGTTAATCTGTTAGAATGTGATTTTAAGGGGGCCAGATTTTGTCCTTTGGTTTTGGTTACTTTGGGGGGTGAATGGGATTGGTGGGTTGATCTTATTCGTTCAGGGTGATGGTGGTTGAGGTGAGGGTTTGGCCGTTGATTTGAAGGTCAATTTTGTGTGAGCCAGGGTAGAGGCGCCGGGTGGAGGTTTGTTTGAAATTTTGTTTTTTGGTCAGGTGAAGAGGAGTGTTGGCTTCGATTGTGGCCGTTTTCCATTTGAAGACTTTCCGGGAGATTTTGCCGTTTTGGCGGGGGAAGTGGATGGCGAAGTCGATGATGAGGTTGGTGGTTTTGGGAGAGATGATGGTGGTGTTGAGGGTGAGAGATTGACCGATTGTAATTTTGGTTGGGTTGGTCTTGAGCTTGGTTTCAAGATCTTTGGGAGGATGGTAGCCGAGGAGTTCGAGCGCTTCAGGGTGGCCGTCTTTGATGAGGGTGCGGAGGGCATGTTTGATCAGCCAGGTACGATTTGGATCAGAGGTTTTTTGCCATGCTTTGCAAGTTTGGATGACGAGGTTGGGGTGGTCTTTGGCGATGTCGTTGAGGTTGTTGGCAACGGAGCGGCGGACGTAGAGTTCGGGGTCGTCTTTGAGTTGTTCGAGAATGGGTAAAATGGGGGATGGGTCGTGGATGAGGTTTTTGAGGAGCTTGCCCCAGGGGAGTCGAGGGCGAGAGGCCTCGGAGGTCCAGCGTCGAACGTGGGGGTTGGGATGGTTGGTAAGTTGGAGGAGGTGTTGGAGGGCTTTGGTCTGGTTTTGTTCGATGAAGGGACGGGCGGCGAATTCGGAGGTGAAGGATTGGGTGAGTTTTTCCATGAGTTGGAAGGATTGGTCCCAGTTGTCGAGGCCGTAGTGCGAGATGAGATGGCCGATGGGCCATTGGAGCCAGCCGTCGGTGGGGGATTCACAGTCGGGGAGGGGTGGAGGGAGGCTTTTTTGAATGATGGATAGAGCGGTGGAGGTATCGCTGGGGAGGTGGGAGCGGAGGGTGTGGGCGAATTGCCAGACGCGGTCTTGGAATTCAAGTTTGGTGAGTTCGTTAGTCGCTTCTTTGATGAATGATTTGGAATCAAAGGCGGGGTGGACAGTTTTGATTTGGGTAGCGAGTTGGGCGGCGGCTGATTTGTCGAACCAGTCCTTGAAGAGCTTCTTTTCGGGTTGGTTGGACATGGGGGTGGGGATTTACGAATTTAGATTTTTGATTGGTTTGGTCGAATGGTGACTGGTGATGGTCTTTTGGAGGGGGGAGCGGGGCGCCCGCGGGGACATTGGATGCCCCGGGGAGGTGATGTTTGCTCCCTAGCGGGCCTGCATGATCTTTTCGGTCGCTAGGCCGGTGAGGTTTTTGAGGCCTCTGAGCATGCGCATAAGGATGAAGCCGCCGATGACGAGGAGTGGGAGTCCGATGACGAGGTATCCCCAGCCGGTGATTTTTCCGACGTCTTTGTTGTAGAGCTCTTTCCAGTTTTCTGCGTGTGGGTTGAGGTCGTGGAGGAAGTAGTAAGCGAGGCCGAGGTTGAGGACGGCTGAGATGCAGAAGGAGCCGAAGAAGAGGAGGGTGGAGGACCAGAGGAGCTTGGATAGGTTGGATTCGTTGTCCTTTTCTTTGACTGCTTTGTTGATGCGGTTGTGGTCAAAGATGGCATCGTTGTAGATGAAGGCGTTGAAGAGAGGGGTGGAGGTGCGGTGGGTGAGGAGGAAGAGGGAGCCGAGGATGAGGGGTTGAATGGCTTCTTTGATGCCGAAGAGGTAGGGGGCAAGCTTTCGGGTTTCGGGGTCGTCGGTGGAGAAGAGGTAGATGGTGATGAGGCCGGTGAGGAGGACGTTGCCGACGCCGACGGCGGAGAAGATGTTGAGTTTTTTGGTTTTGAGGAAGTGCCAGATGCCGTAGGCGAGGGGGATGGCGATGGCGAGTCCCATGGCGAGGTAAGGGCCGAGCTGGTAAAATTTTTCGCCTTCTTTAGAGCATTTGCTGAGGATGAGGACGGGAATAATGACGTTGACGATGATGTCGGTGAGGGGATTGTCCTGTTTCTGAGCGGTTGTGTTTTTGGTGGTGGTCATTGTTTTTGTGTTTGGTGGGAGATGAAAGAAAGGCCCGCGGGTGGCGGGCCTTTGTTGATTGATTTTTGTAAGTTTACCCTTGGTAGATCGATTTGCGGGCAGAGAAGAGTTCGTTGCAGGCTTGGATCATGCGTTCGCAGAGTGATTGTTCGGCTTTTTTGAGGTAGCTACGAGGATCGTAGTTCTTCTTGTTTCCGACTTCGCCATCAATTTTGAGCATGCCTTCGATGTTTTCGCACATGTGTTTGACGACGGGGCGGGAGAAGGCGTATTGGGTATCGGTGTCGATGTTCATTTTGATGACACCATAGTCGAGGGTTTCTTGGAGGTCTTCGGGCGAGGTGCCTGATCCTCCGTGGAAGACGAGGTCCATTTCGGCATCGGCTCCGTGTTTGTCGGTGACGACTTTTTGTCCATCGCGGAGGATGGTGGGTTTGAGTTTGACGGCACCTGGTTTATAGGCGCCGTGGACGTTGCCGAAGGTGGCTGCGAACATGAAGCGGCCGATGGGGTGGAGGGTTTCGTAGACTTGAAGCATGTCTTCGGGGGTGGTGTAGAGTTTTTCGGCTGGGAGGCCGGAGGTGTCGTGACCGTCTTCTTCACCACCGACGCAGCCGGCTTCGACTTCGAGAATGATATTGAGCTCGGCACATTCTTTGAGGAGTTCGGCCGAGATCTTGAGGTTTTCGTCGAGGTCGACGACTGAGCCGTCGAACATGTGTGATTGGAAGAGGGGGCCTTTGCCTTGGGCGATTCGTTCGCGAGAGGCATCGAGGAGGGGGCGAAGGAAGGAGTCGACTTTGTCGGGGTGGCAGTGGTCGGTGTGGAGTGCGACAAGGATGTCGTATTTTTCAGCAAGGCGGTGGACGGCTTCGGCCAGGACGATGGCGCCGAAGGCGGCGTCAGCGACAGCGGTGCCGGAGGCAAATTGTCCGCCACCGGTGGAGACCTGGATGATGCCGTCGGATTTGGCTTCGGCGAATGCTTTGAGAGCGCCGTTGGCAGTGGTGAGTGAGGTGATGTTGATGGCTGGGTATGCGTATCCACCCTTTTGGGCGGCATCGAGCATCTGTTCGTATTGTTCTGGTGTCGCGACTGGCATGACGGGGTTGGGATTAGCGTGTTTGGGCGGGAGTGGGAAGTTTCAAGTTGTGCTATGGGGGGGAATGAAGGAATTGGCTGGGTTGAGGGGCGTGGTTGAGGGGGCTTAACCGCAGAGACGCAGAGGCCTCAGAGTGACACAGAGGTTTTAGGTGGAGCTTGGCAGGTGGAGGGAGGTGCCAATACCACTTCTAGTTTCAAAACAGCGGAATGATTTTTTTTTTGAGGGTTTTATGTCAGCGCTTCGCTGAGGTGAGAAGGATCTGGCGCTTTTTAGAATGTGCGGTGTTAGTCGTCGGTCGAGGTGCCCGCACCACTCCCTCCTCCTGCCTTGCTCATTCT
>JAHDGN010000235.1:4893-5688 GCA_020627645.1 Akkermansiaceae bacterium | reverse complement strand
TGAGGAAACGTTTCGTGGAACTGAGAGAGAACGGGCGCTTTCTAGAATGTGCGGCGTTCGTCGTCGGTTGAGGTGCCCGCACCACTCCCTCCTTCTGCTTTGCCCATTCTAAAAATCGCCCCGTCATGCTGCCGTTTTGAAATTAGACGTGGTCTTAGTTGAGTGAACGGGTGGTGATGGGCTTTCTTATTGTTTTGTTTTTTTCTATTCTCGATTAAGGATGGTGAAGAGAGTTCGTGATTGGTTTTCGAGCTTCTGTGTTTTGATATGAAGGGTCTTGTTCAGCGTCTGTATGAAGGAATTCATCGTGCGAGGACTCGTGTTTATCGGATTGCTGAGGCAACGCCGTTAGATGTGATCGAGTTGGAGGGAAGAAAGGTTTGGGTTAAGCGTGAAGATTTGGGTCCGATTAAGGCGTATAAGTGGCGGGGGGCCTACAATGCGGTTTGTAATTTGAGTTCAGAAGAGAGGGAGCGTGGAGTGGTGGTGGCATCGGCTGGTAATCATGCTCAGGGGATTGCGTTGGCGGTTCAACGTTTGGGGTGTCGGGCAAAAATCTTCATGCCAACGCCGACGCCTTTGGTGAAGCGTGAGGCGGTGATGATGCATGGGGGGGATGCGGTGGAGATTGTTTTGGTGGGTGATAGTTTTTCGGAGGCTCAGGAGGCGGCATTGAGATCTGTGGAGAATGAGGGAGGGGTTTTTATTCCTCCTTATGATTCGGTGGAGGTGATGTCGGGGCAGGGGACTTTGGCAGATGAGATTGTGATGCATGGCGATGGACCTTTTGATCGG
>JAHDGN010000235.1:0-4883 GCA_020627645.1 Akkermansiaceae bacterium | reverse complement strand
GTGTATGTGGCGATTGGGGGTGGGGGGATGGCGGCGGCGGTTTCGACATGGATTAAGGGGATTTGGCCGGAGTGTCGGTTGATTGGGGTGGAGGGAGAGGGGCAGGCATCGATGCGAGCGGCCCTTGAAGCGGGGAAGCCAGTGGGTCTAGATTATGTTGATTTGTTTTGTGATGGGACGGCGGTGACGCAGGTGGGTGAGTTGACGTATGAAATTTGCCGGGAGAATCTGGATGATATTGTGACAGTGACGAATGCGGAGGTCTCGGCGGCGATTAAAGCTCATTGGGATGGGATGCGAGTGGTGCCGGAGCCGAGTGGTGCGATGAGTTTGGCTGGCTTGCAGAAACATTTGCGGGCTGGTGAGGTGGGCGAAGATGAGAAGTGTGTGACGATTCTTTGTGGTGCGAATATGGATTTTGCTCAACTGGCTCAGATTTCTAGGCAATCGGGTTTGGCGGGCGGAAGGGTCAACCGTTGGCGGTTTTCGATTTCTGAGCGAGCTGGTTCGTTGGTGGAGGTGTTGGAGGGATTGCCTGGTGGGGTTAGTATTTATGATTTGCAGTATGGCCGAACGGATACGGCTGAGCAGCATCCGATTTTGAGTCTGGTATCGCCAGAGTCGGATCAGGAGGAGTTTGAGGAGTGGTTGCGGAATGAGCACCCGACGGCAGAGCGGGTGACAGATGCACCGGAAGCGAGGCATCGGGTGATTCCTTTTAGCCCTTCGTTATTTGAGGAACCTTGGTTCGTGGAGGTGGAATTTTCGGAGAGGGCTGGGGCGTTGTTGGCGTTTATGAGGGAGGTGCGGTCTTATGCGAGTTTGTGTTATTTTAACTATACCTATTCTGGGGAGCGGGTGGGACGTGCTTTTTTGGGATTGGATTTCGGTTCGTCGGAGCTGAAAAATCAAGGTGTGGCGGCGCTTCAGGGGCTGGAGGGAGGGGCGTGGAGAGCTTTGAGGGAAGTTGATTTTTCGTGATTGGAATTTGCCCAAACATGGTTAGACTGAGGAATGAGGCTAACTGAGAATAAAATATCGCGGGTGGTTGGTTTGATTCTGTGGGTTTTCGTGTGCAGCGCGTGTGGCGCTCGTGTTTGGACAAGTGCGGACGGTGGTCAAAAGTTTAAAGCTGATTTTAAATTGTATGAACCAAAATTGGACGCGGTTCAGTTAGTCAAAGGCGGGCAGCTTGTGGTGTATGAGTTGAAAAAATTTTCTGAAGAGGATCGAGATTGGGTTGTCAGAGAGCATAAAAATCAAAAAAAGGTGCTTGCCAGGGAACAGGCATTTAAGAATCAGAAGGTTGGGCAGACGCTGAAGACCGGGGTTTTGAAGAAATTTGATGGTGAGAAGTTTAAAGATTATACCTTGGAGAAGATGCCGGAGTATTACTTCGTTTATTTTGGTGCGAGTTGGTGAGGAGGTTGCATCAATCGATCGCCACAGTTGGTGGCGTTTTTCGACAAATACATCAAAGATTCAGATCGTTTCGAATTTATTCACATGAGTGGAGATCGTAACGAGCAAGGGGCTGTTCTTTGGGCGAAAAAACATAAGCTGCCTTGGCCACACGTCATGTTTGAAGATTTTAAAAAATCTGGGTTGGGTGAATTGATGGGGAGAGGATGGCCTACATATGCGCTCATTGATGGAGATGGAAAGGTTGTGATGAAGGGGTCTTCGGCGATGAAAAAGGTGGCTGAGATGATGGCGGTCGAGGAAAACGAGGAGGCAGAGAAAAGAGAGGAAAAGAAGGAGATTGGTAATAAACCATAAGTTTCATTGTTTGCAGCCGTAGGTATTTTGTTCGTTGAACAAGCCTGCGGCTTTTTTGTTGCTTCTTTTTGGGCTGGCATAGGAATGATGAGCGGGGTTCATCTTTAGTGTTGGTGATTTTTTTTCCTAGTGAAGTGGGGTGAAATTAGTCCATAGGTGGGGTGCAATGTCAGAGAGAGATCACTTGGGGGTTTTGACGGTTGTTATCCCGACCTACAATGAGGAGGCGACTTTAGCCGATATTCTGGGGCGGGTTTTGGAGCAAGAGATGGTGGGGGAGGTGATTGTGGTTGATGATGGGTCGGCTGATCGGACGGCTGAGATTGCCAAGGAGTGGGAGTCCAAAGAAGAGAAGGTGCGGTTTTTGGAGCATGAGGTTAATCAGGGGAAGGGGGCTGCGCTGAGGACGGGTTTTGAGGGGGCGACGAAACCTTATGTAATTGTTCAGGATGCTGATCAGGAATATGATCCGGGAGAGTTTCCTCATGTGGTGGGGCCTCTGGTGCGGGATGAGGCGGATGTGGTTTATGGGTCGAGGTATTTGAAGAAGGACCCTCGAATCGTGATGCGGTTTTGGCATACGATGGGGAATCGTTTTTTGACGCTGTGTTCGAATATGTTCAGCAATCTGCATGTGACTGATATGGAGACTTGTTACAAGGGGTTTCGGAGGGAGGTGATTCAGTCGATTCCAATCGAGGAAGATCGATTTGGATTCGAGCCGGAGGTGACTGCGAAGTTGTCTCGGATGGATTTGAGAGTGATGGAGACGTCGGTGCATTATTATCCTCGGAGTTATGATGAGGGGAAGAAGATTGGGTGGAAGGATGGGGTTCGGGCGATGTGGTGTATTTTCAAATACAATGTGTTGAATCGAAAGCGGATTGAGTGGAAGAAGGAGGCGTGATTGAAAAACGAGCGACTTTGGGGTGGGGGTTTTGGTTGGCTTTGGCGGCCGGTTTAGGATGGAGTTTGTATCGGGCTCTTTTGAACGAGTCTTGGATTCTTGATGATGAGATTTCGCATTTCTTGTTTTCGTGGAAGGTCCTCAACGGGGACTCGGGGATGTTGTGGGATACTTGGACTCGTCCGGGGAGAAATTTGATCCATTTTATTCCGTCGTATTTCGGGATTGAAGTGGCGAGGATGTGGACCTTGTTTTTGGCTGGGGTGACGGTGTGGTTGGTGGGGCGAGAGGCGGATAGTTTGGGGTTAAAGTTGTTGTGGGTGTTGCCTCTGTTGATTTGTTTTCAGTGGTGGTTTCCGATGTTGAGTTATGCGGTGTTAACTCAGACGCCATTTATGATTGTTTGGTTTTTGGGGGTGTATTTGGCGAGGAGGAAGCAATTGGTGTGGGCAGCGTTGTGTTGGGGGTATTTGCCTTTGGTGAGGCATGAGGGGATTGCTTTGTCTGGCTTGTGGGGGTTGTGGGTGATTTGTGGTCCGGATGGATTTGTGCGGAAGATGATTTTAGGAAAGTGGGATGAGTTTGGAGGAAAGTTTTTGAATGCTTTGTGGTTGGGGTTTTGGACCTTCTTGCCGCTGATCGTCATGAATGTGATGACTTGGATGAGCGGGAGAGGGTGGCCGTTTTTGATTTGGTTTGAGTCCAAACCAACGGAAATGTACGGAAGTGGTTCGATTTTCTTATATTTGGGTCATTTGCTTTGGGGTGCGGGTTTGCCGGTGGTGGCATTTTTGGTATGGGGGATGTTTCGGAAGTGGAAGGTTAGTGATTGGGCATTGGTTTTGTATTGGACATACCCGGCGTATCTCGTGATGCAGAGTTTGATTTACTGGAAGGGATTGTTCGCTTCAGGTGGGTATTATCATTTCATTATGCCGATGGCGCCATGGATTGGCTTGGTGGCGTTGAAAGGGGTAGAAGCCTTGAATGATTTGGCTGGGAAATTTTCGAAATGGGTCATGGGTTTAGTTGCTGCGGGAACGGTTTATGGTGGTTTGATCATGTATCAATTTCAGTGGCAGATTCCGGATGGGCACATTCCTGGATTGCCGGAGAAGTTTGCTGATATTTCATGGGTAGCGGCTCCTCCTTTGAGGCAAAGTCGTTTTGGCGGTGGGCTTGAGAAGGCGGCTGACTGGGTGCGAAACAATGTGAAGGATGAGCAGTGGCTCTCACATCATATCTCTTTAGAGTATTACTTATATCGTGAATCTTATGGGGAGAAGCTTGGAGGTTGGGGAGGGTATTCTGTTGATTCTGATCAATTTAAGCCGGGTGCGATTCTAATCTGGGATGTCAATTATTCGGTGGGAACGCATGGGTTTACGCTTGAAGCTCTAGAGAAGAATGGGTGGGAAGAGGTGGAGCAATTTGCTTGGGGGTCAGTGCGGGTTTTTCGTAAGCCATGAAAAAGGGCGGCTTTGGTGGCCGCCCTTTGGTTTTTTGAGGAAGTGAAATTTGGTTTTAGTTTTCTTCGACGGTGACCCGGAAGTAGAGGTTGGGTTGAGGCCGACTCGGTTGGAAATTGAGGTTTCCTGGGGTGTTGTTGATGATGGAGACGGTTGGTCCGAATGTGGGCCCTGAGAATCCGTCTGCGGTGAACCAGTCAGTCAGATTGGTCGACCATTCGTATTTGACGTTGAGATGGGGCGTGGACGTCGAGTTCACGGGATGGACTAAGGAGTAGATTCCGTTTTCGAAACTGGTGGCTACTAACTCTTGGTTTGGGGCTTGGGGGTCTGTGCCGAAATATTCTTCTAGTTGGGTGGTGAGTCCGTCGTTGTCAGGATCTGATAGGGGCGGGAGAGATTCGGGTCCCCAAACTTCAACTTCTGCGAGAGAAAGGACCCAGTCGTTGACGCGGTTGGGGCCGAGGAGTTGGATTCGCACGAATTGGCCCTTCACTCCATTAAGGCTCCAGAGTTGTGAGACGTCAACATGTCCGGAGTCGATGTAGAAGTCTTGGCTGGCGACGACTTGTTGTTGAACTGAGTTCGCTTGGGCAAGAATGGAAATCCTAAAGTTGGATAGTCTGGATGTGATGGTTGGTCCATCAAGGTGTCGATTGAAGATCCGAACGAAATCGATTTCTCTGACGGCTCCAAGATCGACTTCCCAGAGTGAGTTGAGGACCGAT
>JAHDGN010000234.1 GCA_020627645.1 Akkermansiaceae bacterium | reverse complement strand
GAGAAGGGTGAGTATGCTGCGAGGGTGAGC
Organism: Akkermansiaceae bacterium; assembly: GCA_020627645.1. Taxonomy (GTDB): domain Bacteria; phylum Verrucomicrobiota; class Verrucomicrobiia; order Verrucomicrobiales; family Akkermansiaceae; genus SW10. The sequence continues at coordinate 5,661 of JAHDGN010000234.1, read as the reverse complement.
TATCAAACAAAGTGTGAAAAGAGCCAAGGATACTTTCAGAATATTCATGATGAGATTGACGGTTACGGGGTCGAAGGGCGCGTAAATTTCTATGATGAGGGTTGGAGGATATTTTTGGATATAGCAAAATGGTGGGTTGGTTAGGAAATGTTTTATAACAAAAAATTTGAGTTGATATAAAAGTTTGCGAGCAACAAACGGGATGGGGGGATTTCGTTAAGAATGAAGGTTCTTCAAATCAGTTTGTTATGTTGATGTTGCGAATTTATAAGCTGGTTACACTTTTGTTGGGGAGGTTTGTTATGCTTTCATTGTGTGAAAGAAATTGTTGGATTAATTTGGGTGTTTTTGACTGTCGGGGGGAGTGGTCGGTAGATGTTGAAGGCGGTGGGCAAAGAGAGTTGGTCTACGAGTATTCCGTCTTGGTGAGGGATTAGGAATCTTCATCATGGGGAGGTTAAAAGTGGGCAGAGAGGCCCACTTTTCATATTTTGGGTTGTGGTGGGTTGGTGCTTGGAGATACTTCGTTTGCACGCATGAAGAGACGTTTTCTAGAGCGGGAAGAGTCGGGGGAGCTAATCCGGGTTGGATTGGTGGGTGCGGGGGCGATGGGGATGGCGATTGCCTATCAGGTTTCGATGACCCCGGGGATGGTTTTGAGTTGGGTTTGTGATTTGGATCCTGGGGTGGCTCGGAAGGCTGCAGAGTTTGATGAGCGGACGGGTCGATTCAATGGAGGGTGTTTTTGAGAGACATTCGGTGGATGTTTTTGTGGAGAGCACGAATTCGATTCAGAGTGCGTTGAGTTTCTGTGAAGCTGCGATTGAGTCGAAGGCTCATGTGGTGTTGATGAATGCGGAGGTTGATTTGGCGTTTGGTCCGTATTTGATGAAGTTGGCTCGGGAACAAGGGGTCTTAATGTCCAGTGATGCTGGGGATCAGCATGGGGTGTTGGCTAAGATGATCGAGGAGATTGAGTTGTGGGGATTTGAGGTGGTTCAAGCCGGAAATATCAAGGGTTTTTTGAATGAGTATGCGACTGCAGAGTCGTTGGCGCATGAGGCCAAAATTCGGAATCTGAATCCGGTGCAGTGTTGTGCTTATACGGATGGTTCTAAATTGAGTATCGAGATGGCGGTATTGGGCAATGCCTTTGGGTATGTGCCAACAAAGGCAGGGATGGAGGGGCCGAGGGCACAGAAGGTGGAGGAAGCGTTAGAGTTTTTTGATTTTGATTCCTATCCTAAAGAGGGAGTCGTGGATTACTTATTGGGAGCGGAGCCTGGAGGCGGGGTTTATGTGGTCGGGAAGTCGGCTAGCGAGTTTCAGAAGCCGTACTTGAAGTATTATAAGTTGATTAAAACGGGGGATGATAAGGAGGGGGATTATTATTTGTTCTATCGCCCGTATCACCTGTGTCATTTGGAGACGCCTCAGGTTATTTATAAGGTGGTGGAGGAGGGGGAGGCTTTGTTGGCGCCGTGGAAGGGGCGGGTGACTGAGGTCTATGCTTATGCGAAGGGGGATTTTCCGGCTGGGACAAAGATCGAGGAGGCGATTGGGAGTGATGTGGTGTATGGAATGATTGGGAAGGTGGCAGAGAGTCAGGGGCAGGTTCCGCAGGCAGTTTTGGAGTGTGAGGGAGAGAAGCCAGTTCTGGAGCGGGCGGTGGTCAAGGATCAGGCGATTGTGTTTGATGATGTGAAGTGGCCGGATCGCTCTTTGTTGGACAAGTATCTGATGCCAGAAAATTTGCCGAGTCAGTGATGGAGAGTTCGTCGAGAGAGTATGATTTGGCGATTGTGGGAGCTGGGGTTTGTGGGCTTTACGCGGGGATTACGGCTGCGCGTAGGGGATTGAAGGTGGTTGTTTTTGAGAGGGAAGAAAGAGTGGGAGGATTGGCTGCGGGGTTTCGATTTGGGGAGAGTTTTTGTGATTTTGGGGTGCATATGCTGCATGCTTTCAATCGGGAGATCTTTGAGGATTGTGCGGAGATGATGGGTGACGAGAGGATCGAGGTTGCTTTGGATGCTCGGATTCAGTGGGGGAATACCTTGTGCCGGTATCCTTTGAAGTTTGGTGATATGTTGAGGGCGATGCCGGTTTGGACTTTGGCGAGATGTGTGACAGGTTTGTTGTTAGCGGAGTTGGAGTCGGCGGTTGGGGGGAAGAAGAAGGACGATGCGGTGAGTGCAGAGGATGCGTTAGTGGCCTTTTATGGCGCGCCGTTGTATGAATTTTTCTTCGAGGAGTTTACTCATCGGTATTGGGGGATTCATCCGAGGGAATTATCAGCGGAATTTATTCGCCGCAAGATGCCAAGGTTGTCAGCGGTTGATTTTGTGAGGAAATTGTTGCCGAGATTTGCTCGAAAGAAGAAGGATCGTTTGGTTGAGAGCGCTTTGGATCAGGAGACTTTGCATTACTCGAGGTCGGGGTCGGAAACTTTGGCGAGAAGTCTGGGCCGGACTTTTGAGGCGCTGGGGGGAGTTTTGAGGACTGGGGTGAATTTGAGTCGGATCGGGAGGCTTGGAGAGGGTTTTGTGCTGGAGGCGGTGGGCGAGAGGTGGGGAGCGGGAAGGGTTCTGAATTCTGCGCCGCTGGGGAGGTTTTTTGAGATCGTTGATTTTGTGTCGCCTGAGGTGGCGGAAGCGGCGGGGTCTTTGAAATACAAGCCGACTGTGGTTGAGGCCTTGTTGGTGCGCAGGGAGAAGTGTATGGAGGGTTTATATACCTATTATCGGAATCGGGTGTTTCATCGAGTGGGAGAGCCAAAGAATGCTGGGATGCGAGTGAGGCCGGAAGGATGTTCGGTTTTGATCGTGGAGGCGACTTGTGAGATGGGCGATGAAAAATGGGCAGGGAGCGAGCAGTATATGGCGAAGGTATTAGATGATTTGGAGAAGGAGGGGATTTGCTGGAGGGGTGAAGTAGTGGATCGGATCCATCTTCGAAATGCCTATGGATATCCGGTTTTTGATTTGGGGTTTGAGGTGAATTTGGAAATTGTCAGGAATTGGTTTAATAAGGAAGAGAAGTTGGTATCGACTGGAAGGCAGGGTGGGTTTACGTATCCGGCGATGCATACTGCGATGCAGATGGGAAAGGATGGAGTCGTAGATTTGTTTGGTCATGAGTGATTTTTTGAAGCCGATTCTTAGGAGAACCAAACGGTACGATGATGATCGAGGGTGGTTTATTTCGACCTATACGCCGCGATTGCCGGTGGAGGAGTGGGTGATGCAGAATGTTTCCTTTTCTGACGAGGGGGTGGTGAGGGGCTTGCACTATCAGGAGCCATTTGCTCAGACGAAATTGATTACGCTGATTCATGGTGAGGTGATTGATGTTGTTTTGGATTTGAATCCTGAATCAAAGACGTTTGGTGAGTGGCAGGCATTTGAACTGTCGGCTGATGATGAGTCGAAGCCGAATCAGGTTTTTATTCCGAATACCTATGCACATGGGTTTTCGGTTCCGAAGGGAGGGGCTTTAGTGTGTTATCTCACGGATGTGAACTGGCATCCAGAAGCTGAGCATTCGATTGATCCTTTTGATGAGAGGTTGGCGATCCCTTGGGGAGTGAAGGAGCCGATCTGTTCAAGAAAAGATCGAGCAGGGAAGGCTTGGAATCCTAAAAGTTTTTTAAGGTAAGAGATGTGTGGGATTTTTGGTTGGTGGGGTGAGGGGGAGAAGGAGGTGTTACACCGGATGGCGGATTCGCTCCGACATCGGGGGCCGGATGGAGAGGGGTTTTTCTATCAGCAAGGGGTGGGGATGGGGATGACCCGATTAGCAATATTGGATCGTGAACAGGGGGGGCAGCCTGTGAGGTCTCAAGGTGGTGAGGTGGTCGTTGTGTGTAATGGGGAGATTTATAATTTTCGGGAATTGAAGGGTGAATTGGAGAGAGAGGGGTATGTGTTTCGGACGAGCAATGACGTGGAGGTTTTGCCGGCTGCTTATGAGGTTTGGGGAATTGGTTTTTTGGAGAAGTTGCAAGGGATGTTTGCTATTGCTTTGTTTGATGGAAAGAGGAGGGAGCTTTTTTTGGCGAGGGATCGGTGTGGTCAAAAGCCGCTGTATTTTACGAAGGATGGGAGGCGAATGGTTTTTGCGTCTGAGCTGCGTGCGCTATGGGTGGCGGGGGTGGAAAAAAGGATGAATTCTGAGGTGCTGCCGCTTTATCTGAATTTGAGATATGTTCCTGAACCAGCGACTGTTTTTGAGGGGGTGGAGATTTTGGAGGCAGGGTGCTATTGGTCCTCGGGTTCGGGTAAGGTGAGGAGGTGGTGGAGGCCTGAGACCGATGAGCGGAATTCTGGGAGCGTGGAGGATTTACATGGGGTGGTGAAGAAGGCTGTTGGCGAGGCGTTGGTATCGGATGAACCGATCGCGGTCCATTTGTCGGCGGGGGTTGATTCTTCGGTTTTGTTGGCTGAGATTGCTCATTCTGGAGTTGAGGTGACAGCGCTGACGGCGGGTTTTGGTGCGGCTTCTGACGAGAGTGTCGAGGCTGGAAATTTTGCGAGGGCTATGGGGGTGGAGCATGAGGAGGTGAGATTGGGGCCTGAAGATTTACGGAATTTACCGAGAGTGGTCGATCAGATGGAAGTGCCGGTGGGGGATGCGTTGGTGGTGGCGTTTGATCGTTTAGCTGAGGCGACTGCTGGGGTTGGTTGTAAGGTTGCTTTGGGCGGTGAAGGTGTTGATGAGGTGTTTGCGGGGTATTCATTTCAGAAGGTGATGTTGTGTGCTGACAGATTGGGAGGTTTTGGGAGGAAGTTGGCGACCACTGCTCTCAATGTTTTGCCGTTTGGTTTGGTGCAAAAGATGTCGGCATTTCCTGCTGAGATTGGGAATACTGGTCTGCAGAAGATTCGGAGATATTTGGCGGAGTATGAGGATCTTTCTGATTTGAGGAAAGGGATTGAATTACGAACGTTGTTTGACGAGGGTGAACTGGGGTCATTAGGGTTGGAGATGCCTTCTCGGGAGTTGGATCAGGGCGGAGAATTGTTTGAAAGGCATTTGAGGTTCCAGTTTCAGAGTTGGCTTCAAGATTGGGCAATTGTTCGACAGGAGCGAAACACGATGGCGCATTCAGTGGAGTATCGGATGCCTTTTTTGGATCACCGGCTAGTTGAGTTTGGATTGGAAGCGCCGCGATCGGCAAAGATTAGGGGCTTGAAGGGGAAGGTTTTGTGGAGAGAGATGGCGAGGAGGTATTACCCGGAAGCGAAGGCAGGAAGGGTGAAGCAGCCTTTTTATTTTCCGGTCGAGCAAGAGAGTTATTTTGACGTCATTGAGGAGTTGGTGATGGGAACGGTGTTGGGGGACAATTCGAAGGTTGATGAGGTTGTGCCGAAGGAGGTGGTGCGAAAGCTTTGGGAGGTTGTGATGCGGGAACGGGATTTTTTATCGTTGAAAAAGATGATGGCTCTGGTGGTTTTGGATCTTTGGATGGGACAATTTGCTTGAGGTCACCCCATTCTGCGAAAATGTTCCCAATTTTTTTGCAGAAGTTGGCTGCCGACGGTTCCTGTGAGTTTTTGGGGATTGGAGTATTTCGGTGATGGGAGTATTTTCCTTGGTTGTGGTGATAATTGGGGTGTGATTTTAAATGAAGTTTTTTAAGCTGCGATGGATTGCCAGAAAGGT
>JAHDGN010000233.1:3256-5704 GCA_020627645.1 Akkermansiaceae bacterium | reverse complement strand
GCCCACAGGTGCAGGGAAGTCGCATTTGGCAGGGAGGATCTACGAATTGAGGCAGCAGAGGGGTGGGTTGGAGGGAGATTTTGTGGAAGTGAATTGTGCGACGTTGAGGGGGGATACGGCGATGAGTACTTTATTTGGGCATAAGAAGGGGGCTTATACTGGAGCGGTGAGTGATCGGCCTGGAGTGCTGAGGCAGGCAAATGGGGGGATGTTGTTTTTGGATGAAATTGGGGAGTTGGGGATGGATGAGCAGGCAATGTTGTTGCGAGCGCTCGAGGAGGGGACTTTTTTGCCAGTCGGTAGTGATGTGCCGGTGAGAAGTCGGTTTCAGTTGATTGCGGGGACGAATCGAGATTTGAGAAAGGTGGAGGATTTCCGGGAAGACCTTTTTGCTCGGATTAATTTATGGACCTTTGAGTTACCAGGCTTGAAGGATCGCCGTGAGGATTTGGAACCGAATGTTGACTTTGAGCTGGAGAAGTTCGCGGAGTCAGAAGGAAGAGCAGTGACCTTTAATAAGGAAGCGAGAGAAAGGTTTTTGAGCTTTGCGGAGGATGCTGGGACGGAGTGGCGAGGGAATTTTCGGGATTTGAACGCGGCGATTGTGAGGATGGGCACGTTGGCTCCGTCGGGGAGGATTCGGGTGGAGCAGGTAGAGGCTGAGGAAGCGAGGTTGAGTAGAAGTTGGGAGCGGGGTGAGAATGATGATGGGTTGAGAGAGTTGTTGGGGGAGCGAGTGGGGGATTTGGATGTGTTTGACCGGGTGCAGTTGGCGAAGGTGGTAGAGGTGTGTCGGGAGTCGAAGAGTTTGAGTGAAGCGGGAAGGAAGTTATTTGCAGAGTCGCGGAAGAAGAAAGCAAATCCAAATGACTCGGATCGAGTGCGGAAGTTTTTGGGGAAGTTTGGATTGAGTTTTGGAGAGTTATGATGGGGTTTGGGGAACTGATGAATGTGAAGGGCTTAGGTTGAGGAGGGGGTTGGAACCGCGGAAGGCACGGAAATTCGCGGAAGTGATTGAGAGGTCTTTGGTGATGGAAGTTTGTCCGCGAATCCTCGCGAACTGACGCGAATCCTCCTTGGTTAAGGGAGGTAGCAAAGAGATGAAAGGATCATGGCTAGTAAATTCTGGACTCTAACAGGATTATAGAAAAGGCGGTTGGGTATTCCCAACCGCCTTTGTGATGGTATTATCAGTTACAGTTTCAATTAGTCGAGTGGAGCGAGTTCGAAGCTGACGGCAAAGAATTCGCGGTCCTGATCCACAGGGACGGTGAAGGTTTGTCTTGAACCATTTCCGGTGATGGGCCCGAGAACTTTATTCCAATCACGGATTCGGGATTGAAGGTTGCTTCGGTTGTGGATTCGGTAAACGACACCCGCAACTGTATCGAAGGAGATGGTGGCGAACTCGTTGGCCTCGGTGACAGGGACGACATCAACCTTGAACTCGGGTTTGCTTTCGGAACTTCCCGGGTCAGAGCCGAAGAGCTGTTCGAGTTTGTCGGTATAATTGTCGCCGTCGGAATCAGGTAGGCTGGCGAAGTCGGTGGGGTCGCTTCCAGCATTGATTTCTTCGAGGTCTGTATAGCCATCTCCATCGGTGTCTTGGGAGTAGGGGTTGGTGCAGTAGAGGAAGAGCTCGTCGTCATCGGAAATGCCGTCGTTGTCATCGTCTGTATCTGTGCCATCGACTGGCCCGTCGTTATCGGAGTTTGAACTGAAGTCGATGGTGATGTCTCGAAAGTAAGATCTTGAGGTAACGCCAGAGGCTGACCTGAATTGGAAGTAGACTCGACCAAGATCTCCGTGACTGAGAGTTCCCGGTAGGGTGAAGGATACGATGGATCCGAATGGTGGCAGGTTTGTCCATGGTTCGGAGCCACTGAATGGTTGATTAGACAGGCGGTATTGTGAGCCAGTTCCTCGGTGAAGGAGTTTGACAGCGAGCTTGAGTCGGTCAGTGCGATCTTGCGCGCTATTTAGGACGATCGTTCCAAAGGGTTCGGCTGGTTCGCTTCTGGCGATCCCGGAGACGACACGGGAGATTGGCGTGCCGACCTGGCCGTCGAGACTTTGGGCTCGAAACTTGTAGAAGTAACGCGTTCCGGGGTTAAGTCCTTCGTCATAGTAGGCAGTGACAAGGTCATCGCCAGTCATCTTCACCACATCAATGAGAGTTGTTCCGTCACATGGGAAGTTGGGAACGGTGTCGCGGTAAATTTCCATGAAGCCGTAATTGGGGTTATCAGGAAAGTTGAGGAGGAGGGCTTTTGATTTGAGCAGGCCAACATCGCCGTGTGAGTCCGAGCTGGTGATGACGGAGACGTTCGCGAGTGCGGGGAAGGGATCGTCTGTTGGGCAAATCGGGCAGAGGTTATTTTTCACCTCGAATCCATCAGCTGCTCCACCATTGTCCGAGTCAGGATCAAGGGGGTTGGTGCCGAATTG
>JAHDGN010000233.1:0-3246 GCA_020627645.1 Akkermansiaceae bacterium | reverse complement strand
CGGGGTCCTTGTCTGAGTCGTTTTGAGTTGGGTTGGTTCCATAAAAGACTTCCCAGGAGTCGGTCATGCCGTCGTTGTCTGAGTCGCCATCACCATTTCCGACTTCAATGCGGCGGTAGACTTGGAAGGCTTTTTCGAAGGTGCGGTCGAGTTCGTTGCCGAGGTTATCTTTTCCGCGAGCTCTTATGATGACACGGTAGGTTCCGGAGGATCCGAGAGGGGCTTTGGCTTCTTCTCCGCGTCCTTGTTGTTTGCCAACATAGCTGGCAGCGAGTGGGGTGCGGGTGTATCGGAGGCCGTATCTTCCATCGTTGAAGTTGCCGTCTTGGTGAGCGGCATCGTCGAACATCTGGAGTGGCTTACGACAGGCTGGAACGCCGTTTGGTAAGATGACTTGAACGTTGACGTTGAGATTGCGGATGGGTCCTCGGATATCGTAGGCTGCGAGGTTGATATCGACTGGCATTCCATGTTCGAAGAGTTCGTATGGATGTTCGGCACGGCCAGCGATGCCTCCAGTTTTTACTGGTGAGAGGTCACATTGGAAGTTGAGGCGATTACTAGGTTTTCCGGAGATGCCATAGAAGACTTCGATGTCATTGCCATCGTCTTCACGGATGATGAAGGTGTATTCCCCCTTTTCGAGTGGCTTGTTGGGGTGAAAGACAACGTGGGTGTTATCGGAGTGAACAATGGAGCTTCCTGAGATGTCGTTGCCGTCGGGATCAAGAACTTGGAAGGAGACATTTGTTTTCTGAGACCAGCCGATATAGATGAGAGGTTTGGTGACTTTTTCATAGGGTTGGAAGATCCGTCCCTCGAAGAGTTCACCACCGGTAAGCTCTCTTTTGCGCAGGGCGAGGCGTTGAAGTCTTTTTGAGTGCTCGAGTCCGCCGAGAAAGCGAAGCGAGAGTTGGTTGTTCATGTTTCGAAATTCTGAGGTTGGAGTTTTGCTTCCTCTGGATGCTCCTTCGTCAACGGGGTTAAAGAGATAGTCTCCGGCAGTGGCAGCAGCAATGGCTTGGCAGAGGTCGGTTTCGGCATCTTCACCAAACGCGCGAGTGTTGATGATGGTGTCTGTCGTGGCGATTCGGGTGTTGACCTGGCCGCAGCCGTTGGGGTCGCTGGCCCAGAAGCGGGATTCGTTTTCCTTTCCATCGGTGAGAAGAAGCATGGTGTCGATGGCAGTGGGGTCGGCATCGAGATCGAGGGCATTTTGTCCTTCCCAGAGGCCGTCACCGATTGAGGTGAGTGCTTGGGAGGTAAGGTTGTCCACGGCGACCTTCATCAGTCCGCGTGATAGGGCGGTTGAGTTGAGGAGTCCGGGTGAACCTTTGAGGTTGGTGGCGTCTTCGTTGCATTCTGATCCGTCTCCGGAGAATGAAATGACGGTGAACTTGTCATCATCTCCGATGGCGTCGATGTAGAATTTGGCGGCTTGTTTTGCGGCGTCGAGTTTTGCGGTTGAGGGGATTGTCATTGATCCTGAGATGTCGAGGACGATGGCGTGGTGGAATTTGAGATCGCCATAGAGGACGCCGTTTTTGACGGTTTCTCCTACTGATCCGGATTCATCTGGGCATAGGGTGATGGTGAGATCGTAGAATCCGTCGGCTGCTTGAGTTGGAGCGGCAACGACGAGTTCCCAGAGACCTCCAACGTAGGCAGCGTCGAGGATTGTGGCTTCTTTACTCCCGATGATTGCGCCGAAGTAATCACGCTCGAGTCCGAGGATGGAGGGGTTGTTGGGGCCGTCGGGGATGAGTCCGGGGATTCCGGTGACGCGAGTGGTGACGACGATATTTTCGGGGTCGGTTGAGGGGCCGGGATAAGCTGGGCGGGTGAAAGTGGGGCGGATGATTTCGATGACAGGGACACCTGCATCGAAGTTCCAGTTCGCGGTGCCGCCTTGTTCGAGTCCAGCAACGACGCCACAGATTTTGTCAATGGGTCGGCCGACCTCAGAGAAGAAGACTCCTGAGAATTCGGTGCCGATGCCTTTTTTGATGCCCACGACCACGCCGCTACGGTCGATAGCGACGGCGGTGAAAGCCATGGTGTCACCAGTTGTTTCTGCTTTGAATCCGACGGCAAAACATTCGTCACCGCCTTGGACATCGGCTTCGATGTAGTTCGCTGCCCAGGGGTTGACGGTGTTGCTTCCTGAAGAAGGAACGGTGGTGGTTGATTTGTCGACGTTTACAGTAATGGCCTGAGACTGTTCGTCCACATAGCGGTACTTGGCGCCATCGGTGAGAGAGGTGGTATCAAATTCTCGCGTGTAGTTGCAGATGGTGAAGTCATGGAACATGCTTTCGAGGGTGCGTCCTCGGGCGGAGATGACTTGTTCCATGGTGGATTTAGAGTTGGCTTCTCCGGTGTTGCCGTTAGTGACAAGTTGGTTCCAGAAGGCGACCATGAAGTCGATGCCGTAGTGTGGTTCGACTGTGGTGGTACCCAGTTGTTCCATGAGGTAGTTCCACCAGAGACATCCGTCGTAGTCTTTGTCGAAGAGAGTTTCTTGGGGTCCATTGACGGTGTTGCCGTCGCTATCTGTGGAGGCTTGAAGGAAGTTGGCTGCGGATCCTTCGTAGTAGGGAAACCCGGTTTTGTCGTCGAGGTCGGCGTAGGCTTTATCCATGACCGCATCGGCAGTGCCTTCCGAAACGAGTTTGCCAAAGGTGCTGCCGATATATCCGGAACCTCCTCCGTTAATGCTGTCTTTGTAGTTTCGTTGGACGGTGTGAAATCGTTCGTGGAGGAAGACGACGCGTGAATCGTCTTTTGGCCAGTTACGGATGCTTGGTGCATCGAGAACGACACAGGCAGGTTCAGCGTACCACCAGTCGTCTTTGACGATGAATTCGTAGTCTGGAAGAGTGCTGAGCCACGGGGTGCGGAAGCCCATGACGTCAACAAGGCGATCGTAGGAAGTTTCCGTGAAGTCCTCGAGGTCGTCGACGTCGGCGGAGCTAATGCGGTCATCGTCACCTGAGGTATCGGAGTAGGTGATTTTGTAGTCTACGCCTTCGTCAGTGTATTCTCGTTCGTGATCGAGTCCGGGGCGTGTTTCGTCGGCGGTGGAGCCAATTGTCAGCGCAGCAAAAAGGAAGCTGCGAAGGGTGCTTTTGATTTTCACTTTCGGTGTTTGTTTTGGTTAGAAAAAGATGTAACATGCTGATATCCAGCGTCCATGGGTGTCCAAAAGATCTCACAAAATCGCCCGAGAATATTTTTGGGAAAGCC
>JAHDGN010000232.1:1918-5715 GCA_020627645.1 Akkermansiaceae bacterium | reverse complement strand
TCGTCACCCCATACTTCAAACACCTCGGCCCACCCGCATTCGTCGCCAACGTCCCCCCCACCGAACACTCCCGCAACGACGCCGGATCCGGCGGATAATACCACCCCACCTCCTTCAACCGATCCTGCAAATCACCCAGAATCACCCCCGGCTCCACCACCACCACGCCATCCTCCACACTGACCTCCTTCACTTCCCTCATCCGCGTCACCGACAACGCAATCCCACCCTCCACCGGAACACACCCACCTACATAACCAATCCCACTCCCCCTCGTCGTCACAGCCACCCCACGCTCACTCGCAAACTCCATCACCGCCACCACATCATCACGACACTCCGCAAACACCACCACCTCCGGACGGTTCGCAAAATTCCACTTATCAATCGCATGCTCATCCAACACCTCCTCAACCGCCGAAACCTTCCCCTCACCCAAAATCTTCTTCAGTGCATCGATCATGACCAACCATGCCTCGACCATTCACCTCAAATCAAGAAGTCGTTGAAGGACACCTCAAAAACATCTCCCAGCATGCATCGCGCTTCGTTCAGGTATCAATCTGTCATCAACACCCGACGACGCCGAGTAAAGACCAGCATCCCAGCCGAAAGCACCAACAAGAACGACGAAGGCTCCGGAACCGGCACCACATTTGTCGGCACATGATTCACACATTCCCCGCCCCCAGTCACCTCCGTAAACGTCATCGGAGCAATAAAACTCAACTGCTCCGAATCCCCATCGTCGCCATCATCATCATCACCCACCACAAACACCACCGAACTAATCAACCTCGTATCGTCAGCAATCCCCACAAAACGCCCCGTCTCATTCCCGTAAGTCTCTGATTGATTGTTCCCCGTCCCCGAAAAAGAAGCATCTCCCAAAATCGTCGCATCCGGCTCATAGATAATCGTCTCCGTCGATCCATCCGTAAACGTCACATATAAAAAACCCAACGGAGATCCATTGGGACCACCCGTCTCAAGATCTCCACCAAAAATCCCAAACGCACTCACCGGAGTCGTCAAACTGAACTGCACCGCATTCCTAATCCCATCACTCCCCGATCCTGCATTCGTCCTGATCCCATACCCAGACCCGGCACCCGAAGCAAACCCCGGCCGTGGAGCACCTGCCTGAAGAGCACTTCCATTATTGTATGACCAAGCCAAAACCGCACTCCCCGATGGACCCGAAAGAGATCCCGTATTGTCGTCCCAACCGACAATGGAAACATTCGCTGTTGTCGCGCCCAAATTGAGCGCGGTCGCATTCTGCGCGATCGTTCCCCACGATGCATAAATTCCCGGAGTCGCCGTAGTACAGTTCGCACCAGCAATAATCTCAGCATTCGTCAAATTTGCCGTTCCAAGAAAACCATCAAAAGCCGCATCAGATGCAGGATCGCCATCCCGAATCATCCCAGCATTCGCACCAGCCTGTGCTTGATATTCCAAACCCAAAAAAAGCTGAGTCGCCCCAAAACCCGTCGTCATTGTCGAAAAAGAAAAAAGGAGGGGAAAGATCTTCTTCATTGGCCTAACACTATAAGGCATATTTATTCTGACAATCAAGAAAAGTAATGATTGTCGGATCATATTAGATATCCTCGACATCTCATTCAAAATCGAACAACTCACTGACCCACAAAAAGTTAGCATAACCAAATTGAAGATGTCCCTCATCCTCCTTCTCCAACTACTTTCTTGCGCAGCCATGACCGGAATCATCTGGATCGTCCAACTCGCCATCTACCCCCTCTTCTCAAAAATTTCTCCCGAAAACTTTCGTACCTATCACCCCCGCTACATGAAACGAGTCTCCCTCGTCATCGCACCTCTCGTTCTTCTCGAACTCATCACCTGCGCCCTCGCCCTCTATTACCATTTCCTCCCCTATCTGATTCCATCCATCCTTCTCGCGATTGCCTGCCTCTCCACATTCTTCATCCAAGTCCCGCAACATCACCGCCTCACCCCCCAAAACGCTCACCTCCTCACCAAATCTAACTGGATCCGCACCGCAACCTGGACGACCCGCCTCATCATCCTATCCTTCTTGAATCTCCAAACTTGAACCTCGAAACTCCCCTCCCCCAGATAATACCCCCCGGCAGAGGCCCGCCATCTTTTCGCCACCTCGCCAAGCCCACTCAACATCTCACCCTCAACCATATTCCGTGTGGTTCCGCGCCTTCCGCGGTTCCAACCAAATTCACCATTCAAACAAAGCACCCCACCGAATCTATCAAGCTTGAATCTTGAACCTTGAACCTTGAAACTTCCCCCATGCCCGACTTCCTTGTCATCGGCTCCGGCATCGCCGGCCTCTCCTTCGCCATCAAAGCAGCCCAACACGGCACCGTCACCGTCATCACAAAAGGGCAACTGCTCGATTCAAATACCGCCTGGGCTCAAGGAGGAATCTCTGCCGTCCTCCCACCCGAACTCCGAGACCCAGACGACACCTGCGAGAAACATATCGCAGACACCCTCGATGCCGGCGCAGGACTCTGCCACAAAGACGCCGTCAAAGTCATCATCGAAGAAGGCGCCGAGACCATCGAAGAACTCGTCCAATGGGGCACCGACTTCGACAAAGATCACCAAAACTCCAAACGCTTCTCCCTCGGTAAAGAAGGCGGCCACTCACAACGACGCATCCTCCACGCCAAAGACACCACCGGACGAGAAATCGCCACCTCACTCGTCCAAACCGCCCACAACACCCCCAATATCACCATCCTCGAAAATCATTACGCCATCGACCTGATCACCACCTCCAAACTAGGAGCCGTCACCGACGACCGCATCCTCGGCATCTACGCCCTCAACACCCAAACCAACGAAGTCATGACCATCCAAGCACCCCGCGTCATCCTCGCCACCGGAGGATGCGGCAAAACCTACCTCTACACCACCAACCCCGACTCCGCCACCGGCGACGGCCTCGCCATGGCCTGGCGCGCAGGAGCCTCCATCGCCAACATGGAATTCATTCAGTTCCACCCCACCTGCTTCTACAACCCCGCCGCCACTGGCCCCGAAGCCCGCTCCTTTCTCGTCTCCGAAGCCGTCCGAGGCGAAGGCGCCATCCTTATCAATAAAGAAGGCCACCCCTTCGTCAACGATCACGACCCTCGAGGCTCCCTCGCACCTCGAGACATCGTTGCCCGCGCCATCGATACCGAAATCAAACGCACCGGCGCCCCATGCGCCTTCCTCGACGTCTCCCCACTCGGCGAAGAATTCACCAACCGATTCCCCTTCATCCACGAAACTCTCCTCAAATTCGGACACAACGCCCTCGAAAAACCCATCCCCGTCGTCCCCGCCGCCCACTACCAATGCGGGGGCGTCGTCACAGACCTCCACGGCAAAACCACCGTCCGCGGACTCTTCGCCATCGGCGAAGTCGCACACACCGGACTCCACGGAGCTAACCGACTCGCCTCCAACAGCTTACTCGAAGGCAATGCCATGGCTCGACGCGCCCTAGCCGAAATCCTCCGCCTCTACCCACCCGGAAAAGAAACCCCACCAGCACCCGAAATCCCACCCTGGGAATCCGGAAACGCCGCCCCACCCGACGAACTCGTCAACATCTACCACGCATGGGACGAACTCCGCCGGACCATGCAAGACTACGTCTCCATTGTTCGCACCGACAACCGACTCCGCCGCGCCGCCTATCGACTCCGGAACCTCCGCCGCGAAGTCAAAGAATTTTACTGGGGGCACACCGTCACCCCAGACATCCTCGAACTCCGAAACCTTGTCGCCACCGCCTC
>JAHDGN010000232.1:0-1908 GCA_020627645.1 Akkermansiaceae bacterium | reverse complement strand
CACTCATCGTGGACTCCGCCCTCCTCCGAAAAGAATCACGAGGCTCACATCACACCCTCGACTACCCACAACAACAAGACCGCTTCAACCAAGACACCGTCCTACGACGGTTCTAATGCATCACTACAAGCGATACTCTCCATCCTCATCGGTGCCATACCACCCCAGCTCACGGAAAGCCGTAATGATCGGAATCTCCAAATGATCATCCTCCCCCTCAGCATACTCAATCGTTGCCGATCTCGTCATCCCACGCTCCGAAGCGATACTGATCACCGTCTCATTCCCCTCCAATTGAATCCAATCTCCCCAATCCTTCTGATCGTGCTTCGCCTGAACTCCCTGAGCCACCAATGCCACAACAACCTCCTTAATCGAGGCCGCGTTTTCCGATTCCGGTAAATGAACAACTGTTTCCATATCGCTGAGTCGCGGAATCTAGCACCGAGCAAAAACAGACACAAATCAAACCTGAACCCATTCGCCTCTTTTGTGGCTCTCCAAAGACTTCACTGCTAAATCCACCCCCTTTGCCCCCTCCCGCAAAGTCAAAGTCTCCCCCCTCAACAACGTGCTTCAGAAATAATTCCCACTGAATCTTAAAAGCATTCTCACACTCGCTAGACTCAATTTCCTCCCAACCATCGAAATAATCAATCGGACTATCCATATCCGGATTCCACATGGGCCTCGGAGTTTCCTCCAAACTCTGAAACCAACACTTTCTCAACCCCACAACCGCACTGCCCAACGTCCCATCAACCTGCATCGTAAACAAATCATCCCTCCTCACCCGAACATTCCAAGACGAGTTAAACTGACAAATCACCCCCTCAGCCGTCTTAAACAACGCATAAGCAGCATCATCTGCCGTACACTCATACTCACTCCCCTTCTCATCCACCCGCTTCCCTAAATGAGTCACCGCGTGCGTAAACACCTCCGTCACCTCGCCAAATAAATCGTCGATTAAATAACGCCAATGACAATGCATATCCACCACAATCCCCCCACCTTGCTCCTTCCGATAATTCCAACTCGGCCGCTGCGGCACTTGATCTTCATTCTCCCCAGTAAAAACCCAATAACCAAACTCCCCCCTCACCGAAAGCACCTCTCCCAAAACACCCGATTCCTTCAATTTTCGGAACGCCACAATCCCCGGCAACCACAGCTTGTCTTGAACCACCCCATTCTTCACCCCCTTGCACTCTGCCAACTCAGCAAGACGATACGCCTCCTCAGCCTCTTCAGCGACCGGCTTTTCACAATAAACACTTTTCCCCGCCTCAATCGCTCGCTCCAAAAATCCACCACGATAGGGCGTTCCCGACGAATCGAAAAAAATCGGATAATTCTCATCCTGCAAAACCGCGTCTAAATCAGTCGAATAAGCCTCCAATCCCATTTTCTCAGCCAACTCCCTCAACTTCACCTCATTCCTTCCAACCAAAATCGGATCAGGCATCACCCGGCGACCGTCCTCCAATTCCACCCCTCCCTGCTCTCGAATCGCCATAATTGATCTCACCAAATGCTGATTCATCCCCATTCGCCCCGTCACCCCATTCATAATGACACCCACCTGTTTCACGTTCTGTGCAATCCGATCCATGTGCTTTTCCAAAATCTTTGGCATCTCACTCATTTCGACAAATAAATTTCACCGTAAGTTCTCAAAATTTCGTCCATCAATTCATCAGGCCCCCTCCCCCACCACTTCCTCGAAAAAATCTCCACCTCTCTCATCCCCTCAAAACCCACTCCCATCACCATGTCATCTATCCCCTTCAGATCCACACACCCCTCACCCATCACCCCCCGATCAGTCAAAATATCCTCCCGGCTTAAAATCACTGATAACCACCCCCCCCCCGCAGCATTCCTTCCCGAAAATTGCCACCAAAC
>JAHDGN010000231.1:3321-5732 GCA_020627645.1 Akkermansiaceae bacterium | reverse complement strand
CATCGCATACATCGAATACCCCGGAAACATCATCATCGCCAAACCTGACGGATCCGAACCAAAAACCATCTTCAAATCAGCTTCCACTCATCGATTCGTTTGGTCTCCAGACTCAAAACACCTGGCTTTCTCTTCCTCCGACGAAAACTACAACTCTGACGTCTACATCATCGCCGCCGACGGTAAATCCAAAGCCATCAACATCTCCCAACACCCTGACAACGACTACTCCCCTCAGTGGTCTCCCGATGGAGAAAAAATCGCCTTCATCGGACGACGACACTCAACCCAAACCGACCTCTTTTTTGTTCACCTCAAAGAAAAGTCCTTTTTCCACAACAAGCGCCAAGACCTTCTCGAAAATGCCCGTAAGGCCATGAAGAAAGATCCAGCTTACCAAGATAAAAAGAAGCCAAGCGCTCAACAAGAAACACCGCAAGAGGTTTCCCCTTCATTCTCCACCAGACTCCTCACAAAAATGGGCCTCTTCGAAATCTTGAAAACCCAACTTCCTGATTCAGAAGAGAAATCAAAACCCGAACCCATCGTCGACCTTGACGACCTTCAAAAACGCATCCAGCGCATTCCTCTAAGGGGGCACTCAGCGAGGCAACTTCGTTGGACAAAGAATTCAGAAAGTCTCACCTTCCAACATTCCGGACAAACCTACCAGGTTGACGCCCAAGCAGGCGCCTCGCCAAAATCAATATCTAAAAATGTTGGATCCATCGTACGCTATGACAACAACGGAAAAACATTCCTCCTCACCTCCAAAGGACCAACCCTCGTTCAAGGCAACAAACCTACCACCTATCCTTTCACTCTCACTTTCGAACGCAACCGATCCCAACACCAACGCTTTGGCCTCCGACTCATCTGGCGGACCATGAGAGACGACTTCTATGACCCCAAGCTCAACAACCGCAACTGGGATCTCATTCGCACCAAATACGAAGATGCCGCAGCCCACTCTCCAACCCCAGCCAACTACCAACGAATCATTTCCATGCTCCTCGGAGAGCTCAATGCCTCCCACATGGGATTCCGCCCCAATCACTTCCCCGGACAGTGGTCCTACTCCTCACCCCGCAGTCCAAAAACCACACCCCACCTCGGATTCCAACTCAATTCCAATCATCAAATTTCATCCATTCTCCCCAATGGCCCAGTCGATCGCCCAGGCTCTCAACTCCAGCTTAACGACACCATCACCCACATCAACAACACCGAACTCACTCCCAAAACCTCGCTCACGAGACTCCTCAACGGCCCTCTCGATCGTGACATCACCCTCACCATCAAACCCCAAAATCCCGACCACCCAAAATCTCTCACCATCCGGCCCATCTCATACAAAAAGGCACGTGGACTCGCTCACTCGAACCACCTCGACCAAAGAAAGAAATCCGTTGCCAAACTCTCCAACAACAAGCTCGGATACCTCCACATTGCAAAAATGGTTTGGAGTGAGTTCGAAAAATTTGAGCACCACATCTATTCCCATGGCGCCAACAAAGACGGCCTCATCATCGATGTCCGCGACAACGGCGGCGGCTTCACCGCCGACCACCTCCTCACCGTCCTCACCCAACCTCGACACGCCTACACCATCGGCCGTAACGGCAAACCCGGCTACCCACAAGATCGACTCGTCTACGCCTCCTGGCACAAACCCATCACCGTCATCTGCAACGAAAACTCATTCTCCAATGCCGAAATCTTCTCACACGCCATCCGCACCCTCAATCGTGGACAAGTCGTAGGAATTCCCACCGCCGGAGGCGTAATTTCCACCGGATCCGCCACCATCTCAGACCTAGGAAGACTTCGTTTGCCAGGCCGAGGCTGGTTTCTCCCTCACAACGGCAAAGACATGGAACTCAACGGCGCCCAACCCCACCACCTGATCGACGTCACCCCTGGACAAATCCCGAATGGCATCGATCCCCAACTTGAAAAAGCGGTCGAAGTCCTCAGCCAACAAATCAAATCCCAAAAACAGACCCACGCTCCTCCCGTCTATCGATCTGAAGAAACGGACAGCCAATCACCAGACTCCACCAACTCATAACCCTCCGCCCCCTTGAGCCACTCGTAAACCCACACCTTCTCTCCACCACAATCAACGAGAACACGTCGATATTCATCATTTCGATCAACCCCCTCAAACTCGTCCAGTTCACTCAACAATTGATCACTGACTTCAAAAACCTCCCCCTTCACTCTTCCCTCCCCACCCAAAATGAACCCCGGATACCAATCCACTTTCACCAAAACACCTCCCACTACTCCCTCCCTCAGAAATTTCCCCGCGCGCATGCGCCAATCATCTGACGCCCCACGCCTCAACGCTCCATAGACAAAGACCAACTCACTCACCCTTTAACATGTCGTCCCCCTCCATCGCAGGG
>JAHDGN010000231.1:0-3311 GCA_020627645.1 Akkermansiaceae bacterium | reverse complement strand
ATCCCCCCCATCACCTCCTTCAATTCATCCAAACCTTCCCCCTCCATCGCAGAAATCGAAACGATAGGGACTTTAGGAAACCTCCCCTTAAAAATTTCTAAATTCTCCGCCGCCCCCTCCAAATCCATCTTATTCGCCACCACCATCCACGGAAATTTCGCAAGATCCTCATCGTACATCTTAATTTCCGTCCTTAACGTTTGAATATCTTCAATCGGGTCCCTCATTTCACTCCCCGCAATATCCACCACAAACATCAACACCTGGCAACGTGTCACATGACGCAAAAATTCGTGCCCCAAGCCCCGGTTTTCATGCGCCCCCTCAATGAGCCCCGGAATATCAGCGACCGTACAACGATCCGCCCCCCCCAAATCCACCACACCCACCTGAGGCGTCAATGTCGTAAAAGGATAAGCACCGATCTTGGGCTGCTTTGCCGAAATTTTGCCCAACAAAGTCGACTTCCCCGCATTCGGAAAACCCACCAATCCCACATCAGCGATCCTCCTCAACTCGAAGTAAAAGACCCCTTCATCCCCTTCCGTTCCCAATTCTCTCTCCTGCGGAGTTTGATTAGTTGGACTTCTAAAATGAAAATTACCTCGCCCCCCTTTCCCCCCCTCAAGTAAAACGAACTCCTCTCCATCCTCGGTTAAATCAACCACTGGCTCCAAATCAACCCCCTCATCACTTCGCTCCATCCCCAAAACCTCGGTCACATCCCTCGCCGGTGTCCGATACACCACCGTTCCCGGAGGAACCCTCCCCACCTTCGTCTTCCCATCCTTCCCATGACGCTTCCAACTCTGCCCCATCGCCCCATCTTCCGCGATCAACTTTGGATCATAATGAAACGCCCTCAAACTATCTGTATTCCGATCCACCACCAATTTGACTTTTCCTCCATTTCCCCCATCACCGCCATCAGGCCCCCCTTTCGGCACATATTTTTCCCGCCGAAAACTCACCACACCATGCCCCCCATTGCCAGCACGACAATGCACCCTCACGTGATCATAAAACGATTTTTGCTTCTTCTTCATGCACTCAGCTTCCCAAAAGTATTCATTAAACAAACCTCCAACGCCAACGACTCCACCACATTCGTCTCCAACAAAAATCTCAATTCCTCCATCGCCGAAACCCTCCTCAACAACACCTCCATCTCCTCGCTTTCCACCGCCTCTCTCATCACCTCTCGATACTCCGGAAACTCCAACCCCTCGCCCCCCGCCTTCACCCTCAACAAATCGCCCACCCATCCATGAATAGTCTCAATCACACCCGCCCGCTCACCCAAATAATCCGCCGACGCCTGCGCCAAGTACATCTTCTCTCGATCCTCCATCCACTTTCCTTCCACCACTTTGCCATACTTCGCCTTATCTTCCTTCAACAAATCCGCATACCCCTTTTCAATCTCCACCTTTCGACCTCTCAATAAATCCTCCAAACCCGCCTTCACCAACAAAGCCCCTTCCAACTCTCCCAAGCCCCCCCTCGTCACTCCTTCCAAAATTCCCAACATCTCACCCACCACCTCAGATCTCTCACCACACCCCTCATCAGACAACGCCAAATGCACACAACGTGACCAAATCGTCGACAACAACCGCTCCGGTTCTGACGATAACAATAACAACAAACTCCTCACCGGCGGCTCCTCCAACGTCTTTAAAAAAGCATTCGCTGCCCCCTCCCCCATTCGATCTGCATCCACAATCACCCCTATCTTCCACACCCCCTCAGGAGACGACTGGTTCATCATCTTCTCCAAGGACCTCATCTCATCCACCGCAATCATCCGCGACTTCGACCTCGGTCTCACCACCCGCAAATACTCGCCCTCCTGCTCCGACAGACTTGGGACTGCTTTCTCCTGCACCTCTCCCCACAAATCCATCCCTTCGCTTCCCTCATCTTTCCCGTTTAATAGATCGCCCATCTTCGCCGCCAAATCCTCTTTCCCACAACCTTTTCTCCCCGTCACTAAAAAGGCATGAGCCAACCGACCACGCTCATGCGCCGCCGACACCAACTCATACGCCCGATCCACCGTGAAAGCCATTGGCACGACCCTATGCCTCACACACCCAAACATCAAAACCCAAATCGTTACTCAACTCCCAGATTCACACCCAAATCACGCAATCGAAACAAAGTGTTGTTTTTGTAGCACTATTTTTGTTGTTTTTTTAGCATTTTGGCGGAGACTTTGATAGACATTGATAGACATTGAGCAAGCGCTCAACAAACAACAAAAAAATGAAACCAATATTTACAACCCTCAGATCCATTTCAATCCTCCTAGTCGTGTCCTGCTCGATCCTTAACGGGCAAACAAAGGCGAAAGAAAAAAAAGATGACCCAAAAGTCGTTTGGAAGGTGCCCTCCAAAGAAGCCAAGATCGACATCAAGTATATCGGGCATCGGAGCGTTCACCCCATTAAGAAAAAATTGAAGGTTGGCAACCTAACTGTTGTTTGCGCAAACGGAAATGACTCAGCAACTGATTGGGGGCCATACTACGATCTTTACTTGATCTACGACTCTTTGGGTGAAATGCCTCACTGGTCCGCCGTTTTCAAACTGGGCACAAGTTCAAACAGGGTCAAATCAGCCAAGCTGCTCAACAAAGATACCCTAGAAATCGTGGTCGATCTGCACAGTCACGTCTCTGGAGAGATGCAAAACATTCAGAAATCGACAGGTCATCGGGAAAAGAAGCTCACTGTCGACATTTCACCGATCAACAAAATCATGCTTCCAGAAAATCGGCCGAAAAAGGAGGGTTTACTCGACCTCTCTGTCGAAGTGACGCTTTCCCTGAAGTAGTAATACAACTAATTTTTCCCGTGGATCGACAAGCCTGCCCTCTCGGTGAGCTTGTTCGATCATATAATTCGACCAAAAATTCAGGGAAATTCGCCGAACGTCACCTCCTAAATCATCTATCCACTCCAATCGACCCAATCCGCATCCGTCAACACCTCTCCCAAAACCGGTACCGAACAAATTTCCTCCAACACCGCACGATTCGTCGTCGCCGCTACATCTCGTTCAGCCTGCAAATTGTTGATCACCAGACCCACGCACTCACAACCCGCCGCCTCCACCGCTTTTACCGTTAACAAGGTATGATTAATCGCACCCAACCAATTTCCCACCACGATCAAAACCGGATACCCAAGCGCCTTTGCAAATTCAGCAAACCCAAACCCCTCCCCCATCGGCACCTCCCAGCCCCCAGCACCCTCCACCACCACCTTCTCAAATCTCTCCTCCATTTCCCTGATTTTTCCCACCAT
>JAHDGN010000230.1 GCA_020627645.1 Akkermansiaceae bacterium | reverse complement strand
AGGATCATCATCAAGGGTTGAGAGATCGATTGGCTAGTGTGACGGAGAAAGAATTGGCGATGTCATGAGCGGATGAATCCGTTGGGGTATTCTTTTGAGATGTTTGATGATTTCGGGAGGTTTCGTGAGGTGGAGGCATTGGAGCATCCGAGTCAGTTGGTGAAAGAGGGTCCGGAGAAGGCTCCAGTTCATGTTGATTTGCGACATCATTATCGGACAGTTCCGGTGAATGCGAAGGGGGAGCTTTCTGGGACAGGGGATCCCAAGTTGGACGGTGAGGTGAGGGATGCTTTGGATTTGGTAGAGCGTCTCGCTAAGTCGAATCGGGTCAGGCAATCGATTATCCGGCATGCCTTTCGTTATTATTTAGGAAGAAATGAGGTTTTGTCTGATTCGGAGACTTTAATGGACGCGGATGAGGCTTATGTGCGAACGGGTGGGAGTTTTAACGCCGTTGTTTTATCGCTTTTGACGTCGGATTCGTTTATTTACAGGAAACAAAAGTAGAGAGATTATGACAGGACGTAGGGATTTTTTGAGGAAATCTATTTTAGGGACAGGTAGTTTTTTGTTTCCAGGTGGAATGAGTGCTTTGGCGGCGAGTCAGGCCTTTGCGGATGGTTTACCAAGGAGGTTTATCTTCGTGAGGAAGTCGAATGGGATTCGTCCAAAGGAATTGTCGCTGCCTACTTTTTCTGCGAAGGAGAAGCGTGCAGATGAACGCAAGGAGGCCTTTGAGGTAGATTTGGATCAGCATGAATTTCCTGGGTGGTTGAGGCCTTTGGAGAGATTTCGGGAGCATGTTGGAATTTTGCAAGGTTTGTCCTCGAAGATGAGCGAGAATGGGCATTGGTCCTATTCTTCGGTGATGGGGGTTTTTAAGTCTGGGAGGAATTCATTGAGCGGAATCAAGAGGGCGACGGTAGATTTTGAATTGGCAAAATTGTTTCCTTCCGCTTTTGGGCATGTGGAGCTGTCGTTGACTGGGAATTATAGTTCGTTTCGGAAGGGGATTGTAGCGGGATACTCGGCTCCTGCGCCTCACCAGCGAAACTATTGTTATGCTGACCCTCAGACTGCTTATGATGAATTGTTTCGTTCGGTTGTTGATCCGGCGGCAACTTCTTCGGATCGGGCGATGTTAAAGTTTCTGGAGAAAGAGGAGTCTTTTAAGGCGAGAAGTTTGGCAGGGTATGAGAAATTGAAGTTGGAGAATCATATTGATTCGGTTGAGGCGATTCAGAGGAGGAATGAGAAGTTGAAGAAGCTCTCAGGTGAGATTCGTAGGCATTTGCCCAAGATTTCGGAGGTGCATCGAGGAGGCGGTGATGGGGCGACGACTCCTGAGAAGCAGAAGGCGATGACTGATGTTTTGATTGCGGCGTTGGTGACAGGGTTGACGAATGTGGTGACTTACACGATTGATGAGTTGTCGACTCCGGTCAAGGGTTTGCCGGGGAATGAGGGGGATCATATTTCAATTCATGAGATCGGGCATGGGGGTGGGTATAGTGGAGTGAGCGCTGATCAGATTCGAGAGAAGATTCGTGTGGGGCATTTAGAGCAGGTTGCTAGAATTGTTGATCGTTTAAAAGAGATTCCTGAGGGGAAGGGAACGATGTTTGATCGGACGATGATTTTGTATTTTCCGGAAAATGGTGAGGGGCATCATAGTTGGGGAAGCGAAGCGCCATTTGTGGTGGTGGCGGGAAATGAGTGTGCGATTGATTTAGTGGGGCGTTATGTGCGCCTTCCTTATCACGCGACCGAGGGGCACCAGACACTGGGAAATTGGTATACGACGCTGTTGAATGCATATGGAAATCCAATCAAGCATTATGGTGATTTTGATTTGGAGATGTCTCGAAAAAAATTAAAACAAGAGGGGGCGATTCAGCAGTTGTTGAGATCTTCTTGAAGTGTGATTTCTGACTGGGCAGCTGAGTGCCGGGGGGTATGTTTTCGACTAATGAAGGTATTTCGTTCGTTGGTCTTGGTGTTTTTAGTTGGTCAGGTTTTTGGTGAAGAGAAGGATTTGTTGGCGGGGCGGGGGTTCCGCCCTGTGGAAGGTTGGCGGGGGGTGGAGAAGGTGGCGGCGCTGGAGGGGGTGACTGAGCTTTTGGCTGCTGGTAATGGAAGGGTGATGGTCAATGTTTTAAAGAAGGGGGAGAAGGCTCCTTACTTATTTAGCCGAGAGGAGTTTGGAGATGTTCGGGTTGAAATGGAGTTTATGATTCCCCGGGGTTCGAATTCGGGGGTGTATGTGATGGGGCGGTATGAAGTGCAAATTTTAGATAGTTGGGGAAGAGATCAGGTTGGTTCGGGTGATTTGGGGGGGATTTATCAGCGGTATGATCGTGAAAAGAAGAAGAGAAGTGAGGGGAGTCGGCCGAAGGTGAATGCCGCAAGGCGCCCGGGGCAGTGGCAGACGATGGAGATTGTTTTTAGGGCTCCGGTTTTTGATCAGGGGGGAAAGAAGTTGCGTGATGCCACATTTGAGGAGGTGAAAGTCAACGGGAAAGTGGTGCAATCAGGCGCTTCTACGAGTGGGCCAACAACTTCTGCCCCACTGGAGGGAGAGGTATCCAGAGGGCCGTTGTCGATTCAAGGTGATCATGGTCCGATTGCTATTCGAAAGTTGGTGGTGACTCCTTTGCCGAGTCTTGAGGAAATGAGGTTGAGGGAATTGGAGGGGTATTGGGCTGAGGTTTCCAGAGCTGTTAGGGAGGGGGATTTTGATGGATATCGGGCAACTTGTGACCCTCAGGGGATTTTGGTTTCTGGTATAAAGGGGGAGAGCTATCTTTTAAGTAAGGCTTTGAAGAGGTGGAAAAAGGAGTTCGATGATACCAGGACTGGGGAGCGAAAGTCTTGGGTCGATTTTCGTTTTTCCCATCGTTATGGTGATGGGGATACCGCTCACGAGGCAGGGATCTTCCGCTATGCTTTTGAGCAGGGTGAGAAGAAGGCGGTGGAGTTTGTCGAGTTTGAGGCTCTTTTGAGAAAGCGGGAGGGGAGGTGGGTGATTGTGATGGAGTATCAAAAGGATTTGGCGGATGAATCTGAGTGGGAGAAGTTGAAAGGCTGATCTTGGGTGTGTTTTTGATGTTATTAACATGATGAAAGGTGATTCAATTGCATGAAATAAATATAAGGTTATTTTAATCATTTTATCTATAATATAATATTTTTATAAAATAATAATTGTTTGTAATGATTTGATTGATAGTGAGTTGTGAGTTATTATAAATTCACCTCTTGAAAGAATTTGTTCCTGAACGTAACTGCTTGCCATGCATTTAAAGCCCCCCATGCATGGTTTGTTCGCTTGGAACTGTCTTCGATCTGTTCAGAAATTTATCGTTTTCTTACTTGCGGTCTTTGCTCAGTCGACTGCTTTTTCTCAGGTCTATCTGCTAGAAGATGGAAGGCCTTGGAATGTTCAATTGGTTGACGAGCTCGATCAAGAGGTGGGAGGGTGGTATCTCAATCTGGGGATTACAGGAATTCGAGTGGAGTTGAGGACGGACCGAAAGAAGGCGATGCTTGTGAAGTATGTCTTTAAGGATTCAGTTGCAAATAATTGGGTGGAGGTTGGTGATTGGATTGTGGGGGTGTCAGGGAGGAATTTTGTCGAGGAATTTGAGGACGGAAAGTTCTCAGAGGCTGGAGCTAGGGGGCCGATGGAGGAATTTTCTCGAGCCTTGGAGCAATGCCAGGGATCTGGTGGGAATGGAGTTCTTTCGTTGAGAATTGAGAGGAATGGTAAGGTTCAAAATGTTTCGGTTCCGGTGGGGAAGGAGTATGGATCCTTTTCATCGACCTTTCCTTTCAACTGTCCTAAGTCTGAGCGATTGAGGAGTGAGCTTTTGAGCTACGTTCGATCTCAGATTGATGGCGAAGGTGGGTATGGAGATGGGAATCGATTGCAGGGGGTGGCTTTTGCGGTTCTTGCTCTGGTGAACGAGGGAGGGGCTGAGAATATTCAGATGGCAACGAGGATAGTACGTTTTTTGGCTGAGAAAATGGTCAAAAGAGATCATTTAGATCCGGGGCAGAGAGGTGGTTCGATATGGGGATGGCTCGTCGCGGGGGTGGCTTTGAGTGAATACTATTTGGCAACGGGTGCAGAGTGGGTGAAGCCTAAATTGCAGGAGATTAACGAATATTTGATGTGGGCTCAGTATATTCATTATCCAGCTCAAGTTGATTTTGATAGTAATCATGTCAAACCAACGCCGGAGAGATCATGGATTGGTTTGGGTGGATGGGGGCATTATCCCGGCTTTGAGGGGTATGGTCCGATATCGATGTCGACAGGATTTGGGGCCTTGGCCTTATCGATGATGCAGAGGTGTGGGATTGAGGTTGATCAATCTCGTCATGTGATGGCATACGATTTTTTATCTCGTGCAACAGATTTTCGAGGTTGGGTCAATTACCATGATGGCAAAATACATTTTCAGGGGTCTGAAGATGGGAATGGAAGAACGGGGGTGACTGCTTTGGCGAATCAGATGTGTTTGTATTCTGATTCTAGGTATCGAGATTCTTTGCCATTGTATTTGGAAGCGATCCGTGATTTGGCACCGATTTTTTTGGATACTCATGCTTCTCCGGCGATGGGAACTGGATTCTTAGGGATGGCTGCTTTTCTTGATCCTGCGGTATTTCGTGAAGTGATGGATGAAAACCGGTGGTGGTTTGCCACTGCGCATACTCAGCAAAGAACGTTTTATCAACAACCTGGTCGGCAACTGGGGAAGACAACTGATACGAGGTTTTCGGCATCAGCTGTTGCGGCGTTGATTTTGTCGTTGCCGAAGCGGAACCTTTGGTTGACTGGGAAAGGAGAAGAGTTTGAGGCATGGGTCCGTGAGACGCACCCAAACAATTTGAGGGCCTTTGATCCATTTGGGGATATTGATCGAGATGGGAAGAGTAACTGGCGTGAGTATATCGAATCGAAAGTAACTCCTCCTGCAATTTCTCCTAACCCTGCGTCCTTTTCTCGAGTTCCAGTCGCTCTGAGTTCCGATTCGATTACGATGACGGCCACAGAGGGGCGGAGTCCTAATGGTCTTGTTGAGTATCGGTTTATTGAGGTGACTGGACAACCTGGGGCGACATCGAGTGGTTGGCAGCGAGGTCGAACCTATACAGACCGTGGATTGGAGGAGGGAACGGTTTATGGTTACCGGGTTCAGATGCGGGTTGGTAATTTTGTTGGACAGTCATCGGGATTTCTTAGTGCAAGAACTCAGGATGCGGTTGGGGTGGTGATCAGTCCTAACCCTGCGGCATTCGCGAATTTGCCGACACCGACGGGTTCGAATTCGGTGACGATGATGGCGGTGGAAGGTGTTAGTGCTTCTGGAGTGGTAGAATATCGTTTTACGGAGGTGACCGGGAAGCCTGGGGGAACGTCAAGCGGTTGGCAGCGAAGTCGAATTTATACTGATGGTGGTCTTTTGCCTAATACAGTTTATGCCTATCGAGTTCAGATGAGAGTTGGGTTGTTTGAGGGGGAGTCGTCTGGTTTTGTGAGTGTTTTGACGCCCGATGAGGGGAAGCAGGTGACTGTGTTGGAAAGTCAGCCGTTCACGATGCAATCTGGTTGGGGATATCGGGGTGTTTTGGGTCTGGGAGGATTTGATGCAAATGGTGCTGATAAGTTGGTGGTCGTGGTTTCGACAGAAAATGCTAATAGTGAATGCACCACCCGCTGAAGCAGGTGGCTTCAAGTTCGTCGACTAAAGTCGA
>JAHDGN010000229.1 GCA_020627645.1 Akkermansiaceae bacterium | reverse complement strand
GATTTCGGTTTTTTTCGTTCCACTTCTTTCGAGGGGGGGCGATTTCATTTTTTTAAGAAGGTTGGCAACTAGAGATACACCGTCTGAGTATGCGAATAGTATTAAAGAAATTCCTTTTGATAATATAATTTTCTTTGAAACAAAATATCGATTTGATGGGAGTAGATCGGACGTTAATCGTGATTTGGAGGTTCGCTTACTACTTCGTTTCTTTGAGGGTGAGACTGATCTGCCGGAAGCTCTCCGTGGATATGAGTGGGAAGCACTATTCAAGGTGCCTCTGGACCCAGGTCAGGTCGTTGATCAACAGATGGATGGCGCCCCTATCTATACAGAAAGTGATTCCCGTTATCTTTATGAGCTGAGTAAGGCTCTTCATCTAGCTGGAGATTTTGAGATTACGGCAGGTGGGATTGGGGAAGAGTGTTGTGAATTTGGAAAGGTAAATTATGATCGAGTTGTGAGGTTTTCAAAAAGTGGATCGAGTTTGCTCAATATCCCCTACGAAGAAATGAGGGCGTTGAAGCAGGAGGATTTGGACTACCATCCTGATTTTCCAAATCCTGAATATGGATGGCAGAAGGAAACAGGGGAAGTGGTTGATATTGTGATCAGGAAAGACGAGTGGGATTCCAGTCTGAACTACAAGATCCCCGTGAAAGAGGGCTGAATATTTTGAATCAGTAAGATCGAAGATTATGGGATTAAGGCCAGGAGCAACAGTGGTGTTTTCACCGAGTGGAGAAATGTTGTGGAGGGAATAATCGCTCCCTACGAAGAACGTCGACCTTTTGTTGAAGAAGATTTTTTGGAAACAGAGCCATGGAAGCCAAAATGGAAGGTGATCAGTGAAACTCCTCTTGATATTGTTGTTCGAGGAGAGCCTGGAATGATCGAGGATGGAGTGAAGAATTTTCAAGCTGATTTATGAATGAAGGAAGTTTTTACAACGAAGGGACAAGAGTATTGATGAGGCCAGGTCTTCGACGTCGGGTTCGTGATGATTTTTTGCTCTTTCAACAAGTTTTACAAAATTTTGGAGCCTCAATTTGCAAGGGGGAATTTGGACATCCAGATAGAGCTTTCCGATTTTGTTATTTGGAGACCAATGATTGTGGGGAGTTGATCATCGGCGACGATTATCTGGTCGATTCTTTCGATGAAATCGGGGAGGGCGACTTGCATTTTCTATCGTGTTTTTTCGAAAGGCCGACAGTGGTGAATGGTGTCAATCACAACATAAAAATCTACCTTCAGTATGAGTCTGACCACTGGAATTCTGGGAGCGGTCGCCTTTCTGAAAAGCTGCAAGGAGGGGAATGGTGGATTAACTGTGACGTTCGTCTCGACCGTTGCGAGGTGAGTCACCCATAATTGATGTCTGGTCCAAAGTTTGTTGAGCAAGATGTCCGGGAGTTCTATTCGTTTGTTAAGCAAGTCTACTCTTTGCTAGGATTTGAACTTCTTGCTGGGTGTTACGGTGAAGCGATGCTTGATATCGATCATCCAGATGCTGGATGCCTGATTCGTCTTTCGAGGGACGGCAAGACTCGTCTTATTGCGCCATACGAGGAAGGGCGTCCGATTCGTCAATCTGATCTGGCTTGTGTCGATGATCATTCTCCTTCGTTGTATGGATGGCAGCTTGATCGCGATCATCAAGTCGAGGTCAACTGAATGATAACCCCGTTTGATGGTTGGTAAGATTCCAGTCACCTCAAAAACTATCCCAATCAATCGAGATTCGCTCTTGTTTATTGATAGCATTCTGGGGGACCTTACCTAGCTATATGTCCACGCTAAAATCACATCATCCTTCATACAGGAATTTAGGAACGAGGTTGTTGATGAGGCCTGCTCCAGTCGAGTTTTTGAGTGAGCAATATTCGCGAATTGAGGAATCTCTTAACGCTTTTGGTTTTCATCTTGTCCCTAGTGAACGGACTGGTCATACAGCGTCCAAATTTTGTTTTTCCCGAGTTCAATCTGGTAGAGATTGCGGAGATTTGGATGAATTTTCCGATCACCTCGAGGAGGTTCCATTTCAAGAGCTTTTGTTGATGATATTGTCGTTGACACTTCCCGTTTATTATAGATTCTTCGCCTTCTTAATTAGACCCGCTTTGAGAGATTTCAACATCCATCAGACTCAGGCCGTTCGGGAATTTATTTTCCGAGGGATGAGTGATGTGATTGAGCTGGATATTTTGTCCGAAGAGAGCGGGGCGTAGATTAAGAAAAAAGAACAGTAACCACTTAGTCGCCCTGCCCTTCATGGAGCAGGGCTTTTTTTGTCCTCCTAGATCTGACTCTGAAGCTGGGTTTGGGAGTTCTCATTTACAGCAATGATCGAATCTAATGAAAACGCGTTTAGAAAAAATTAATCACATTGTCACTCTTCTGAGTTCTGGGAGATTGGCGAAAGACTATGGAGATCTAATCAAGATTTCTTATGATGAGAGTGGGAGATTTGCTCTCCTCAATTACAACGATCGGTGTCAGTATTTGGACGCTTGGGATGAAGTGACTTCGGAGTGTCGGGGGCTGATTGTTGATATGGTCAAACAAGGTGTTGCGGCGGTGCCGTTTCAGAAGTTCTTTAACTTCAATGAAGATGCGGCGTCTCTTGAGTTTTTAGAAGGGGAGGTGGAGTGTGAGGTGTTTGAGAAGATCGATGGTGCGCTGGGCATCACCTATCACAATGGGGTGAGTCTTTCGATGGCAACGCGGGGGTCGTTTCACGAAAAGGTGGCGGTCAACGGTAGCCGGTATTTAGCTGAGTATCCGATTCCGGAGTCGGTTTACTCGAGGTATACTTTTCTCTTTGAGATTGTTCTTCCTCAATCGAGTGTCATCCGGCCGGTTCATGATGAAGGGCTTCATTTGCTTGCGATCGTTGATCGTAAGACGTGTGAGGAGGTTCCTTGGCTTGAGTTGAAAAGAATGGCTTCAGAGTTTGGGTTGAGGACGGTCGCAAAGACGCAGTTCTCGAACTTTGATGAGGTTGTTGCGAAACGCGACACTTTGAGCCCTCGTTGTGAAGGGTTTGTGGTGAAGGCAGGTTTGCATCGGTTGAAAGTGAAAGGGTTGAGTTATTTGAAATATCATAAAATGGCTGCTGGGTATACTCGACAGCGTATAGGAGGTGCGGGATGGGACTGTTTAGCGGTTCCTCCAGGCGGCTCCTGAGGAATATCGAGTGGAACTTGGTGAGGAAATCGAAGAGGTGTATCGGGCTAGAGATGAGCTACAGAGGCAGTTGGATGATTATTCGGCTCGATTGCCTTCTGGAGATCAAAAGGTAAAAGCTGAGTGGATTAATGAAATGGTGCCGCGTCCATTGAGAGGTCTGGTGTTTGAGGCTTTGAAGAGGGGGAAGGCTGACGTTTATCAATTTTTGGTGAGGAAGGCGATGTGGAAAAAGTCTGATGCCACGTCTGGATCGATTTGAGGTGTGGACGAAGGGAGGAGATGGGGGGCATTGAGTTGGTGTTTTTGTTTCGGTTGCCGGGGGGGCGGTTGTGAGGCAGATTGGTTTCGAGATGAGGATGATGGCTGATCGGTTCGTTTTATTTGTGTTGGCTCTTTTTTCGTTGGTGTCGCTTAGCCTGGGAGAGGTTGTGGAGGTGTCTTTGGTGGTGCACGGAGGGGATTTGGAGTTCTTAAAAGAGCGGGCTGGGGAGAAGAAATTGGTACGGGGGCTAGTGAGGGTTGGAGGTGGGGAGACGTTTGGTTGCGGCGTGAGGGTGCATGGGGCGACGGGGGCGACGCAGTCGTGGAAGAAGAGCTATCGATTGAAGTTTCGGAAGGCGTTTGGTCAGGGGAAGTTTCAGGGAAAGGTTTTTGAGTCAGGGAAGGTGGTGGAGTTCGATGAGTTCTTGTTGAGGAACCCGGCTCATGATTCGTGGACGATTGAGCAGGAGACTTGGCGGGAGAATGCGAGGTATGTGAATGAGCAGTGGTGTCGAGAGACGATGGCGCTTTTGGGGCATGTGGTGCCGAGGCAGAGGTGGGTGAGGTTGACTTTGAATGGGGAGTTCGAGGGGATCTATCTTTTATCTGAGATGCCGGATCAGCATTTTGCTTCGGCTACTTTTGGGGGGACGGATGGGGGTTACGTGGTGGTTCGTTCGGGTGAGGTGAAGTCGGGTGCTGGGGTTGGGTATGAGAGGTTTCTTAGGTTGTTGAAGAGTCCGAGGTTGAAGGGGGAGGCGGGGATGAAGATGGTGGAGAGGTATTTGGAGGTGGGGCGGTTTATTGATTATTTTTTGGTGCAGATGTATGCGGTGAATGCGGATTGGCCGAGGAAGAATTATGCGGTGATAGGTGGGGCTGGGAAGGAGGTGGGTTTTCGTTTTATGGTGTGGGATAGTGAGACGTGTTTTTGGGAGCGATGGGAAAATGTGAGGAATGAGAAGAAGTTGAATGCGTTGGAGTGGAATCGGTTTGCTGATTCGGAGTGGCGGGGGGATTCGCGCGGGCCGGGGTTTGTGTTTCGGGAGTTGATGAAGTTGGAGGTGTTTCGGGAGAGGTTTCGAAAGCGGGCCTTGGAGGTGTTGGGTGAGGAAGGGGTGTTGTCACCGGAGAAAGCGGCGGGGAGGTATCGGGTCTTGTTGGATGAGGTGGAGCCGTTGTTGGTAGAAGAGGGGAAAAAGTGGGGGAAGGTTTTGGCGAAGGATGGGGGGGAGGGGTATGGGGTTGAGACGGAGAGGTGGAGGGCATTGATGGGAGAGGGAAGCTGGTTGTTTCGGGAGTTTTTTCCGAAGCGTTCGGAGGATTTGTTGGAGGATTTGCGGGTGGGTGGGTATTTTTAGAAGTGGTTTTACGCGGGGGGTGTTGGTGGGATGGAAATGTCGCGTGACTGTTTTCGAGAGGGGATTGGATTTTTTTCAGACACAGATTTTGAGGGATTGGGATGGATTGAGGGTGTTGGTGGGATGGAATTGTCGCGTGAGTGTTTTCGGGATTGTATTTTTTTCAGACATTTGAGGGATTGGGATGGATTGAGGGCGATTGAAGGGGAAAAGGGGTGAAGGGGAGGGGATTGGAAGGGGAGTGGGAGCTGTTGGTGTGGAGGGGAGAGCGCTTGCAATTGGCGAGGGGTTGGTTTTTAACTGCGGCGGCGTCTGAGAGCGCTGTTTTTGAGCTATGGCTGAAGAGAAGAACCGGAAAACGTTGGATGAGAGGAATCAGATGTCTGATTTGGAGAGGCTGAGGCATTCGTGTGCTCATGTGTTGGCGACGGCGGTGGCTCGGATTTGGCCGGATGCGCAGTTTGCTGGGGGGCCTCCGGTGGAGGGGGGATTTTATTATGATGTCGATTTGAAGCATCGGATCACGCCGGATGATTTTGAGAAGATTGAGGCTGAGATGAAGAAGGTAGTGAAGGAAAATGCGACCTTTGAGCGGGTGGTGGTTTCTCGGGATGAGGCGATGGAGATGGCGAAGGCGGGGCGGCTGGCTGCGGTTTCGGAGCGGGAAGTGGAGTCGGTCTTTAAGGTGGATTTGTTGAATGATATCCCTGAGGACGAGGAGATTTCGATTTTTAAGAATGGGGATTTTTGGGATCTGTGTGCGGGGCCTCATGTGGGTCGGACGGGGAATTGTAAGGCCTTTAAGTTGATGTCGGTGGCGAGTGCCTTTTATAAGGGGGATAAGGATCAGCAGTCGTTGCAGCGGATTTATGGGACGTGTTTTAAGAATAAGACTCTGTTAGAGGAGCATTTGGAGAAGTTGGAGGAGGCGAAGAAGCGGGATCACCGGAAGTTGGGGAATGAGATGCAGTTGTTTACCT
>JAHDGN010000228.1 GCA_020627645.1 Akkermansiaceae bacterium | reverse complement strand
ATGGAATTCATCGAGGGAATTCACGAAATCTACGCCGCCAGAGTCAATGACCTCCGTAAAGCGCGGCAAAAACGAAAAAACGCCGCTAAAAGAGCCCAACTCAAAAACAAAAAACTCCGAGAACAGAACCGGAGAAAGAACCTCAAAATCAGATTCGGAAAAATCAGAAAAAACCGATAGACCGAACAGAAAAATTAAATACCCCCACCCTGCGACATGAAAAAAATTCTCACAGCCATCGCCCTCCTTGGAGCCACCACCATCAACCACATCACCGCCGAAACCGGACCATACACCAACCTCCGAAGCGGCACCCCCGAAGCCGCTGCCCACATGCCCCTCGGACCACAATACCCAATATGGATCCTCGACCTCGACACAGATGCCCACCTCAAATGGCTCAGCGTCCCAGGAAGAACCTACCTCCTACAAGTTTCCGATGACCTCCAAACCTGGGTCTACCTCCCGATCGTCGAATCAGGAAATGGGAACACCATTACTTACTGGATTGAAAAATTTGAAAACGGAAAAATCTTCGCCCGACTCATCCACAATGACTACTTCAGCGACCCCGACCAAGCCGACTTTGACGGCGACGGTCTCTCCTCCAAATACGAATTTCTCATCGGCACCGACCCCATGAAAATCGACACCGACAACGACGGAGTCAATGATGGCGCCGGAGACTATGACGAAGACGGCCGAGCCGACGGCACCGAAACGAGCAGCACCCCAGCCTCCATTCCCGGCGTCAAAGACAACCCCAAGGTTAAACTCTCCATCAACTAAGCCCCCTCAACCAAGAACTCGCTCAGCCACTCAGCTCTCCATCGAAGCGCTTCCCTCAATCTCTAACACCCCGTGGCGGCGGTTTCCAACCGCCAAGCCAACAAAAACACCAATAACCACCATTTCGCCAAGCACTCACCAGTCACAACTTCTCACTCTAAATTCGGCCGCAGGCCGCCCATCGCCTTTAACCACGCTCCTCAACCAGTGTTCTATGTCTTTCTGCGCCTTCCGCGGTTCCAAGATCCACAACCAAGAACTCACCAGCCACCACTTCTCACTCTAAACTCGGCCGCAGGCCGCCCATCCCCACCGACTCCAACTGCTTCTTAAGCACCTCCTCCCTCCCCTCAAAAAACTCCCCAAAAATCCAACTCTCCTCCCCGGTTAACTCCTTCCACTTCTTCGAACCAGGAGACATCCTCTTCATTCCATTCGCATCCCCCCATCTCGCCGCCTCCGCCCACAAAAGAGGCTCAACCTCATCAATCAACCTTCGATACCCCTCCGAAGCCTTCTCTTTCGACAACAGCCCCCCCTCTCCAAACAACTCAGCCACCCGCCTCCCATAACGCTTTCTGAACTCCTCATTCTTCAAAAACCTCTGCCAATAAAAGCCCACACTCTCCTCTCGCCTCCCAAAAATGGGCGTCCGAAACACACAATAATCCAAAGCCGACCCCTTCACTTGACCAACCTCCTTAGGCCATCTTTTCCAGAATGTCATCTCCGCGTCCCAGCTCACAAACCGAAACCTGGGCTTCTCTCCTGCATTCCCAATTAATCGATAATTCCTCACCCCCCAATCGCAATTTCCCGCATAGAAATTCAGCAAGGTATGATCAATAAAGCAATCCACATCAACCAACTCCTCCACCCTCTGCCACACCTCCTCTTGCTCCATCTTTGAATGCCTTAACCACCTCCTCATCCGACTCCGCCCCTTCCCACCACCCGAAACCAACCGAGCCTCGTTATAAACCACATAATCCTCATCCTCTCCACCCAACCACGACGACGCAAAGTGCTCATCCGGCCGCTCACACAAATCATACACCCCCCAATACATCCCATTCAAAAACAAATGCACCCATCGATGCCTTGGTGCCAAATGCCCCATCGCCCTCTGGCTCTCCGACACCCACCGATCTTTCACATACATCGCCTCCTTCCTCATCTTCTCATCATTGATCGCCCATGAATCCTGCGTCGGACTCCTCAAAATTAAGGAATCAAACCGTCTCACCTCGCCATCTTCGAACAACCTCGCCCTCAACTTCCCCACCCCATACTTCTTCCGAAATCGAAACTGAAAATTCAACTTCGGCGACACCATCCTCACCGACTCCCCCTGCAATCTCAACCCACACCTCACCCCAGCACCTCTCTTCTTTCCTCCAGGAATCCACTCGAAGGAACACTCCCTCTCCCACTCAACCCCTCGCCCAGAGCGCTTCAAATACAATCCCCGCTTCCCGAACAAAGAAGCCTCATCCATCACAATCGAAATTGCCGGCGCCGACAACAACGCCCTCGACACCTTCTCCCGAACCCCTTCACCCCCCAAAAAATCCGCATCCATCTCAACATCCACCCTATCCGGAACCTCCCCCGGCCTCACCTGCTTCAACACCTCCCCCACTTTCACATAGGTATGAGTCACCACATCCGACATCTCCCCCTCTCGAACCGACCTCGCCTTCACAATCATCGTTCGATCAATCGATAAAACCACCGGACTTCCCTCCTCGCCAACCATCCCCCCCCTTTTTTCCGGATCAACCCCATCAGTCGTATACAAAATCGAGACCTCAGGATCCCAAGAACTTAACACCAACTGAAAATCATGCTCAAAAACACACCGAGGGGTTGAAAAATGAGGCGAATGCATCTCTAGTTTTCCGTGACAGAGTCCACATAAAAAAAACATCAACCAAAACCACCACCTCACAGCAGAATGACTCCAAAAAAATCTCCCATCTACCTTTGCTGACTCAATCATAAACATTTTCTAACTAAATTCGGTTAATCTTCCTAAATAACCATCCTCTCCTTGCCCCCAAACATGAATCCAAACACCCAACACCGTCAACTTTCCGAATTTCGAGCTTCCTTTTTTCACATCAAAAGATCATCCCACCACCGCTTTTCTATGAATCTCCGTTCCTTCTTTAGGCTTCTGCTCCTCTTATTCTTAGCATTTTCTCAAACCGCCCCGGCACAGACCCTTGCTGACGTCCTTAGCTCTATTCAAGAACGTCATTCACTACTCATTCAGCGGTATAAAGCGGCAAACGCACTAGAAGGAACGAGTGGCATCTCTCACGACTCACTCCTGACGAAGGAAAAAATCTCATGGCAGGGAGCAGCTGATTACCCCACCAATGCCTCTCTCAATGGCTTGTCTCTCGCTCAATCTGTGAACTTGCTCAACCAAGCGGTCAAA
Organism: Akkermansiaceae bacterium; assembly: GCA_020627645.1. Taxonomy (GTDB): domain Bacteria; phylum Verrucomicrobiota; class Verrucomicrobiia; order Verrucomicrobiales; family Akkermansiaceae; genus SW10. The sequence goes on along the minus strand of JAHDGN010000228.1, from coordinate 2,585 downwards.
GAACTCGATGAGATCAAGGGGCACTACATCAACCTAAATCCACAGCTCATCGCGGCCGCAACCGCCGAACCATCGACCGACCTTCCACCCCTCGCCTTCTACTCCGATCTCGACCTCCCCTCAGTTGGCATCGTGACCCCAGAAAACTATCGCCAAAAATTAATCCAAATCGCTACCCAAGTCCACTCACTGCAAATCACTTGGTGGCCTGTTAAGGTAGATCAGGAATCGATTTCTTTGGGAGGGGTTCCCGATTTTAGCGAAGGTGAGTCCCCGAACACTTCATTTACTTCAGACCCTGCTGATTACCGTTCAAGTTATAGCACTGAAAAAACGTTTGTTGCTTCCAGTTGGGCAGATTACGGCGGTGGGGTTTACCATTTCCTCAACGATGATACAATTACCGACCCGACAGACGCCATTACCAAAAGCTTCTTCCGAGATAGAACCTGCCGAATCTCAGAAAAAATTATAGTTCCAGGTCATAACATTGATGGTCAGGTAAAGGTTATCAAAAAATGGGCCTTTATGCCCCACACTCATACCATCAGAATTAACGGCCAAAACTCGTTTACCACAGGAGCTATCCATTACTCAAATCAGCTCCTTTCAGCCAAGGCCTTCCCCAAAAGAAACTGGGAAATCCTCCTAACGATACATCCAGAAATCGGACTTCCCAAAAATAAAATTGGCTTGCCCCAGCCCCTGGGTGTCACCGACCTCAACACCAAATTTGTACTTGGCACCGCTGAAACCCAAGGCTCTTGGAACTACGTCACCTGGAAACGGGGCACTAACTCCTACAACTCTCTCTTTCTTCGTGGTAATAGCCGACAATACTATACAACCTCATTTCCTAATCTTCCATTTGAAGCCTACCACCTCCGCTACCAGGCCATCCTCATCCCCACCTTCACCAAAGGAGTTGACTCCTCCAATTCTTCCAAAAGCATTGAGACCATCACAAATCTCCCCAGCGGCCTCCCAGATCCCACTGTCAAGATCCTCCCAAATCCCACCACTCTTCTTGAAATCAACCTCGGAACTGGAATTGACGGGCCCGGATCAGGAAAACTGACCATCCTCAACCGCCGCACTTGTGATCGACGGCTCGACCGATTTGAGGAGAACGAGGGCATTCCACGCGCCGAAGATTTCCCATTTCACGAAAAAAATGACACCGCGAACTCTGCTCTCATTATCGCGGACGGATATGGCCTCAACTTCGACCACAGCGACCTCCCTAACTCTCAAGAAAAAGTCGAGAGTCTCTTCAAAACCTTCTTTGATGCTGATGAAGAAATCATGCCTGCGTTTCTCCCTCTAGCCACCGGCTTAGACGCAGGCTATCCCACCCTCTCATCCGATCTCCGCTTCATCGGATCGCAGGCCCACTTCAAAGTCTCCTCCGACGGCCAAAAAAAATCTCCACCCGTTTGGCCTGCTGAAGAAGATAATCTACTCGCTCCATTCCATGTCGAACGCGAATGGTTTGCGCACGAGTTCCTTCGTGCCTGGCATCGACCCATCCTCAGGCAAATTGTCGGCAAAGACATCATCGCCAACATCACCGCTGCCAACAGCTTCTTCTCAACCACCATCACCCTTTACCGCCGGAACCCATCCGACCCCGCACCTCAGGACGGAGAACTTGCCCCTACCGAAGGCCTCAAAGCAATCTCCACCATTGTCATCCGTCCCCAGGGCAACCTGATCGATGGCTTTCCTGAAAACCCCTTCGACTTCGAAGTCGTCCAAACAATCGGAGGGCATGAAACGACCTATAAAATTTCGAACGCCGAAAACAGCAGCCAAGCCCAAACCTTCTTTAACAACAAGCCCGTCGCATCTTCCTCAATCGCGTTTAATGACGAAGACTCCACCGTCACCTACCAAGCAAATGACGGCAACGCGACAGTCTCCAATTCGGTCTATCACCTCAACACAGACGAATCCTCATGGCTCGAAAAAAACTTAGCTGATCCTGCCTGTGACCTCACCAAAATCATCAGCACTGGAACCGGGGGCACCCTCACCACCACCTTCACCCCAGGATACCTCCGCACCTCATCCATCTCTACCACCGGTCCAGGTTCAGCCCCAGCTACATCCTACTCCTGGGACAAAGGCGTCCCCACGACCTATTCGCAAGGCGCATGGAGCACCACTTTCACTAACAATGGAGGCATCCTTACCGGGACACACAAGCTCAACGGAACTGCCTACGGTAAAACTGACATTTCTTGGTCAGGAGGTGGATCACAACAAACCATCACCTCATACGACAACGCAGGAAATCAAAGTCAATCCTCTCAATCAACCTACACCTATTACCCCGGAAACAACACCAGCTCAGTTCCCTGGGGGCTGAAATCCGTCGTCACTCCCGGCAATCGTGGCAGCCTCGTCGAATACGACCTCAGCAACACCTCGCTCACTACCACCACCCAAAGTGGAAAATTCGCTGGGACCGCCATCTCCCGAGGCTCCAAATCCGTCTCAACCATCAATCACTGCGGCTTTGGACTCTCAGAAAAATATTACCGTCTTCCCTCAACTCTCCTCGGTGGATGGCAAGCCACCAA
>JAHDGN010000227.1 GCA_020627645.1 Akkermansiaceae bacterium | reverse complement strand
TGATCCAAGCGGGAAAAAGTATTCGTTAGATAGTGAGGAATTTCGTGCGTTTAAGGAGGACAATCCGGAGGTGGAGATCATCAATGAGAAGAGTTTTTCTTATGCGGGTGGGGGGATTCTGGGCCCTCTCGTCGGGACGGCGATGTTGGTCATTGTGTGTATGACCTTTGCGTTATTTATTGGGATCGCATCGGCTATTTTCTTGAATGAATATGCGGGGAATGGGCGAATTGTGGGATTGATTCGTTTGGCGATCATGAATTTGGCGGGAGTGCCTTCGATTGTCTTTGGCTTGTTTGGCTTTGCTTTCTTTTGTTTCACGCCCATCTTTCCGGTATTAACGGTGAATCCTGATTGGAATCGATCGATCTGGGTGATTCCGATTTGGTTGACGGATGGTTACTTGAGTTTTCAAGGTTGGGGGAAGTCGGTTTTGGCGGGAGCGGCGAGTTTGGCGGTGATGGTTTTGCCGGTGATCATTGCGGCTTGTGAAGAGTCTTTGAAGGCGGTCCCCAAGGGGTTTCGGGAAGCGTCTTTCGCGTTGGGGGCGGCGAAGTGGCAGTGTATCCGCACGGCGGTTTTGCCTTATGCGTTGCCGGGGATTTTGACGGCTTCAGTTTTAGGAGTAACGAGGGTGGCGGGTGAAACAGCTCCGATCATGTTCACGGCAGCGGTGGCGAGTAAGGGAAACCTTCCATGGGGGAATATGGAAGGTTCGGGGCTTTATGCCATCTCGAGCATGTTTACGCAGATGGTGGAGGCTTTGCCGTATCACATCTATACTTTATCGGGAAAGCTGCCTGCAAACCCGGCCTTGGATGATATGAGGTATGGTTCGGTTTTTGTGTTTTTGGTTTTGGTGGTGGGGTTTGCGATGATTTCGGTGGTGATGAGGATTTATTTCCGGTCTAAGGTGAAGTGGTAGAATAGAGATTTAAGATGATGAATGAAGAGCTTGTGGTAGATTCTGCAGATGCCCCTGAGGTGGCGGAGGGTGAACCGATTATTCGGATTGATGATTTGAGTTTCAGTTATGATCTGGGTTCGACTGATACGTTGAAGAATATTTCTTTGGATTTGAGGGCGGGTGAGGTGACGGCATTTATTGGGCCGTCTGGTTGTGGGAAGTCGACGTTGTTGAGGTGCTTGAATCGGATGAATGATCTGGTGGAGACGGCGAAGGTGACCTCTGGGCGGATTGAAATTTTGGGTCAGGATATTCATGATTCTCAGGTGTCTCCGATGGAGTTGAGGAAGCATGTGGGGATGGTGTTTCAGAAGTATAATCCATTTCCGAAGTCGATTTTTGAGAACGTGGCGTATGGGTTGAGGATTCAAGGGGTGAAGAATCGAGGGGTGTTGGCGCAAGCGGTTGAAGAGTCTCTCAAGCGAGCGGCTTTGTGGGATGAAGTGAAGGATCGTTTGGATTCGAGTGCGCTTGGTTTATCAGGTGGGCAGCAGCAGCGTTTGTGTATCGCGAGGACGATTGCGGTGAAGCCTCAGATTGTGTTGATGGATGAACCGTGTTCGGCTTTAGATCCGATTGCGACGGTGAAGATTGAGGAGTTGATTGCGGAGCTGAGGAGGGATTTCACGATTGTGATCGTGACGCACAATATGCAGCAGGCGACGCGAGTTTCTGATCGGACGGCCTTCTTTTATTTGGGGGAGTTGGTGGAATTTGATGAGACGTCGGTGATTTTTGGGAACCCGACGCAGCGTCAGACCGAGGAGTATGTGAGTGGTCGATTTGGGTAGTAGAGAAGAACAGAATTTTAGTTATGAAGTCACACATATTAAAGGATTATGAGGATGCATTAGTGGAGTTGCGGGAGGGGTTGTTGGAGATGGGAACGCTGGTGGAGAATGCGTTGAATACTGGTTTGAAGGGTTTTTTTGGAAGTGATATCGACTCCTGTTTTGAGGTGATCGATGGAGATGAGCAGATTGACTTGTGGGAGAAGAAGATTGATGAGCTTGGGATGGGGATTTTGTTGAAATTTCAGCCGATGGCTCGTGATTTGAGAGAGGTGTTATCGGCGATTAATATTTCCCGTAGCTTGGAGCGAATGGGGGATCATGCGGTGACGGTCGCAAAGCGTGCGAGACGTGTGATCAAGGCAGATGGAGAACGGGATGTGGTGCTTTTGGAGCCTTTGGCTGCGGAATGTCGTAAGATTGTTCGGCATTCTTTGACTGCGGTTTCGGATTTGAGTGAGGAGAAGTCCCACGAAACGATTGAGATGGATCGTGCCGTTGACGTGTGTCACAAAGCCGCGACCAAGCAGGTCACCAAGTTGATTGGAGAGCGTCCGGATTCGTCGAAGATGCTGCTCAATTTAGTTTTCATTGCTCGTAGTTTGGAGCGGATAGGGGATTTGGCGGTGAATATCGCTGAGGATGTGGTGTTTGTTGCCACCGCTGAGGATATCAGGCACTAGCAGTGCTCTATGCCTCATTTAAGAGCCGAAAGAGGCACTAGGTTCGATGAGGAGGTCGGCGACGGGTTCGCCGCCGATGAGGTGTTGTTGGATGATGCGCTCAAGGTTTTCGGGAGTGCAGGAGTGATACCAGGTGGCGTCAGGATAGACAACGGCGATGGGGCCACGGGTGCAAATGCGGAGGCAGTCGGCTTTGGATCTTTGAACAAGTGATTGTGGGCCGGTGAGTTTGAGTTCAGTGAGCCTTGATTTAAGGTATTGCCAGGACTCGGGTCCAGATCCGTTGGGGCAGCATTTGTTTTCGGTTGGGGTGGCACACAGGAAGATGTGTTTTTGGTAATTGCCGAGGTTGAGTGAGGAGGCGATTTTTTCGAGTTCGGGATCCATGTTTTTAGAAGGTGATGTGATTGGAAGTGTGACAATTCTGTGACGCGCTAGTTCTTTTGTGATCAGGTCGGTCTTTGTTCTTTCGGAGGGTGTTCATTGGTTCCAAAAGTCCTTTTTACTGGCAAGTCATTTTCTCTCTGGGTGGAAAGTCGAAATGGAAGATGAACTGAAAAGGGGCTTGAGTTGAGTGGTTAGTCGGTGTGGCATTTGAGGAGGCCTAAAATGAATATCGATATTGTCACTGACACTTATGAGCCGGATGTGAATGGGGTGGCGATGACCCTTGGTCGTTTGACGCGGGGATTGAGGGGGCGAGGGCATCAGGTTCACATTGTGCACACGGCGGAGCCTTCTGGATCTGAAGATGAGACGGCGTTGAGGGGGGTTTCTTTACCGGGTTATCAAGAGGTTCGGGTAGGGCTTCCCAAGCCAATGAAGCTAAGACGGATGTGGGAGGAGCGTCGGCCGGATGTGGTTTATGTGGCGACGGAGAGCCCGATGGGGGCATCGGCGGTGAGGGCTTGTCGGAAATTGGCGATCCCTTGTGTGATGGGTTTTCATACGAATTTTGATCAGTATTTGGATCGTTATTTTTTGGGGAGTGTGCGGCCGTTTGCGGTGAGCTACTTGAGGAAGATCCATGAGAAGGCGATGTTAACGTTGGTTCCTTCCAAGGATGTCGAAAATCGTTTGCTGGACCATGGGTTTCAGCATCTCGCGGTGATGGGTCGAGGGGTGGATACGGAATTATTTGATCCGGCGCGGCGGAGTGAGGAATTGAGGAAGTCATGGGGTGTTGAGGGGAATGGACCTGTTGCGATGATTGTGGGGAGGGTGGCGGCTGAGAAGAATTTGGATTTGGCGATGAGATCATTTGAGGCGATGCGGGAGCGTTGTCCTGAGTTGGTGGCAGTGGTGGTGGGAGATGGTCCGTTAAGGAGTGGATTGGAGAGGACTCATCGTTGGGTAAAGTTTGCGGGAATGCAGAAGGGGGAGGATTTGGGGAGGCACTATGCTTCGGCAGATATTTTGTTGTTTCCTAGTGAGACTGAGACCTTTGGCAATGTGACCTTGGAGGGGATGGCGAGTGGTTTGGTGACGGTCAGTTATGATTATGCGGCTTCGATGGAGCATGTGATTGACGGGGAAAATGGCTTGAAAGCAGCGTTGGGAGATGAGGAGGGGTTTGTTGACCAGGCGGTTGAGGCTATACGTTTTGTTGATGATCAGGAATTTCGGGCCAGGGCAAGAGGGGTGGCTTTGTCAAAGAGTTGGGAGCAGATCGTTGGAGAGTTTGAGGGGCACTTAGAGGGGGTGATTCCAAAGGCAGTGTGGAGAGAGGATGTAAAGTTGTCTCGGGACGTAAAGGGGCATTTTCGTTTTCGAACGGTCTTTTTGTCGGATGTGCATTTGGGGACGGCGGATTCCAAAGCGACGGAGTTGTGTGACTTTCTGAAGGCGGTGAGGTGTGAGCAATTGATTTTGAATGGTGATATTGTGGATGGGTGGGCGCTGAAGCGTGGTGGGAAGTGGCAGCCGGAGCATATGAGGTTTGTGCGAATGGTGTTGAAGAAGGTGGAGAAAGAAGGGACGAAGGTGATTTATTTGAGGGGGAATCATGATGATTTTTTGGAGAAATTTCTGCCGATGGAGTTAGGAGGGGTTGAGGTGCTCAAGGAGTATGTCTATGAGACTCTGGACGGGAAAAAGTATTTGGTGATTCATGGAGATGGGTTTGATCAGGTTTCGACGAATCATCAGTGGCTTGCTCATGTGGGGGCGGTTGGGTACGATGCTCTTCTTAAGTTTAACCGTTTCTACAATTGGTATCGATCAAAGCGGGGGAAGGAATATTTTTCGTTAAGCAAGTTGGTGAAAGAAAAGGTCAAGGCGTCGGTTTCTTTTGTGGGGAAATATGAGGAGCAGTTACAGGATCTTGCTCGAAAACGAGAGTGTGATGGTATTATCTGTGGTCACATCCATACGCCGGCGGATCGACAGGTTGGAGAAGTTCATTATTTGAATTCTGGTGACTGGGTCGAGTCTTTGACTGGGATTGTCGAGTATGAGGAAGGTGGTCTTTCTTTGTTTTCTTATGATGATTTTCTTCAATGGAAGCACCAGCGGGCGGAGGAGAAGGGGAAGTTGAAAAAAGAGAAGTCTAGTGAGTCTAGTCTTGTGAGAGCTGTTGAATAGCAATGGAGTTGAGAATCGCTGATGGGATTGGGCCATTTTTTGTTTCGTTGAAGCGTCGGCGGATCAATTGGTCGAAGATTCCCTTTCATGATTTGCCGACAGGTGAGGGTTGGGAGGAGGTGTGGGGGCAGATTCGTTTGGATCTGATCGAGTATGCGGGTCGACTCCTGGAGGAGGGGTTTAATGCGATTACCTTTGATGATGTGGCACATCTGACGCCTCATGTTTGGTATGAACCGGGGGTGGCGAGGGAGGTGGAATTTTTTGCGGAGCGATTTGGTGAGTTGATTTGGTTGGTCAATCAGATGGGTTTGCGAGTTTATGTGACGAGTGATGTGGTGACGATGAGTCCGGGGGTGAAGACCCGGGTGGGTAAGTCGCGGCGAGCTCAGAGGGCATTTTACTTGGATATTTTACGTTCATTTTTTAGGCGATTTCCTGAGGTGGAGGGTGTGATTCTACGGATTGGGGAGTCGGACGGGTTGGATGTGCATGATGTGTTGCGGAGTGAGTTGCACTTGAAGAGTGCGAAGGAGGCGAATCGTTTTTTGAAGGAATTGATGCCGTTGGCGGAGGAGGCGGGGCGAATGGTGGTGTTGCGGACGTGGACGGTGGGGGCTCATCGGATTGGGGATTTGATGTGGAGGCGGGGGACGTTGGAGAGATTGGTGGAGGGGATTGATTCGGAGAATTTTGTCTTATCAATGAAGCCGGGTGATTCTGATTTTTTTCGATACTTGGCGATCAACGATTCTTTTCATCAATATCGAGGGAAGAAGATTTTGGAGTTACAGGCTC
>JAHDGN010000226.1:4319-5858 GCA_020627645.1 Akkermansiaceae bacterium | reverse complement strand
CGTTATACACAAACGATAACACTGGTGTTTACTTCTCATTCGACCACAACTCGGAACCTCCTGAAGACGAGGACGACATTGAGCATTCGGTGGTATTCAATATTAACTACTACCGACCACATTACTTTGCTTTGGAAGCAGAGCCTGAAGTTCGAAGGTTCATCGATACCTTTAATTGCACTATCCACGATTATCAGAATGATGGAATGGAAGACGGCCCTTATTCTAGAGAGGGATTCCTGGAAGGTTGGAATCACGGAAATGATTTCGGATACAGTGCGATTCTAGGGCGTGAAGACGCCCCATCTGCGGTATTTTCAAAGCCCAAAGAAGAGCTTGAAAGGATATGGAATTGGAATGAAGCGAAGGAAAGAAGAGAGAACGAAATCCAAGAAGATATTTTCATCCCCAGGATTATGTTCATGTTGATCGACGGAACGTTGGGATCGGTGTGCGTGTGGCCTGATGGGATCTCTACACTAATACCCCATGTGGATTATTTATATATTCCGAGAAAGGAACTCGCCCCAAAGAAATTTCTCAGAAAGTTAGAAGAAGATTTTTGTATCCTATCGAGGGAAGATTTTCCTGAGTTTTTTGATTTTTATGTTTCGGATGATTTTGAGATCAGGGCTTCAAAGCTACCATCTCCCGATACACCTAAAACTGTAAAAGACTTCGTAAGGAGTCTTAAGAAATTTGAAGGACAAGTAGAAGGCATTGGGTTCGATTCAGTTCTCAACTCGGAGCTTGTCCAAAAACACCAAAGAGGCCAACAAGGCATTGGTGGCAACGGCTAACGCCGCACCACACTTTGACGTTGATAAAGAAAATGTGCGCATGAGATTGCCGTTTCCGTTTCTTCTCTTGTTCTTTGTCGCTGCGTTGCTCCTGTCGATAACCTCGTGTAAAAGGAAAGGCAAACCTGGCAGCGCCGGTATTTCCAAGACAGAGCTCAAGCAACTGAATCAGGCCCAAGCTGAGGCGGAGAAAATGGTAGCTACTCTAGAGCAGCACTTCGCAGAAGATCGATTCTCGTTTTCGCCGATCTCCCCAGCCCCTCAAGAAAACCTTATCTCGAGTCTCATTGAGGGACCGTCTCATGTTATTTGTGAAACAGAAGACGGGAGGAGTCTGACCCTTGAAGAGCGAAAGAGAATCAAGATTGCCCTACGGGAATTGGGCTTCGAAGAGATAGGCCTTCTCGAAATTAAGCACGAAAGCGAAGAAGCTGCTGGGCAATCCGCTACCGCCAAGTAGTTGAATTTTATGAATATTAGAACCTTTAACCCCTTCGTCGAACTGGCGCTGCCCGTAACGGATGCCAGAGCATAGACGCTGAGAAAATGAGCTCCCGTATCACAGCAATCGTTATCGCGTTTGTCTTCCTTCTTGGATGCGTAGAGGACGAGTCGGAGGACACACGGTTTGTTTCTGATTCATACTACGATGGAGGCTTCTCGTGCATTGAGTTTTCCGATGATCGCGCCATCAATATCGAATGCCTCCGGTTGGATAAGGAGGGCAGAGCGAAAGTCC
>JAHDGN010000226.1:0-4309 GCA_020627645.1 Akkermansiaceae bacterium | reverse complement strand
AGAGGTTCTAGAGCCGAATGTGGATGGACTTGGAAACACGATATTTATTATCGCTGGATCGGAGTTGAAGATTCTTGGGCGCGGCAAGAATCCGTTCGGGCATTCGATTCCAGGATTTGAAGTTGGGCAGATCGATCATTTCACGCGAGGCCGGAATGCTTCTCTCGAGCCGTCTAACATCGTTTGGGTTTGCATGCTAAAGAGTGACTTGGGGGCAATCCCTCCAGATGAGACTCCAGCCATGCCTAAGAAGCTTGAGGAGATAGCCAGTCTATCGCGTGAGTATTCCTCCGAGGCGATTGTCCTTCGAGCATCTCAAGCATCAACCAGCGAACCCCAAAGGTAGATAGAATGAGAAGGTTGTTGAGGTTGCGTCATGTGAAATTCTGAGACCTCTTAGTGGTGCTGCGGCGCAAATTACAGGGGTATTGGAACTACTACGGAGTTCGGGGTTATTCGCATATGCTGGCGAAGTATGATCTTGAGCTCAAGAGACTGCTTTGCAAATGGCTGAACTGTAGGAGTCAACGGCGGAGCATGACTTGGAGCCAGTTTAGCCAGAGATGGCCTGACTGGGGACTACCCGCTCCGCGCGTGAACATGAATGCTTTGAGAAATCAGCTCGTCAAATTGAAATTAATGGACTACCAAATGAGTCAACTTAAATGAGGAAATCGAGAAGCTCCAAATGCGCGTCCTGCGAGGAGCCCGGTGCGGTATTTCCGCATGCCGGGATCTGTGAAGGGGGCGCTGAGTAGTCTTTGATCCTACCTGAATCAACTTAAAATATTGCGATGAAACAAGATCAACAACCAGAAGGATTTTTTTCAAATTTGGGCCGATTGCTTGGATATTTAGATAGGCTAGGTGTGAGTGTCTTGGGGGTGACCCTAGTCATTGTCGGTATTATTGGAACGATGATGTTGTTTGACGGCGAAGACCATCGAGACAGCCCTCCAATGATAGGCTCTGGTCTTGCCATTGCGGGGTGCTTGATATCTGGCGCCCTTTTGCAATCATCAAAACGAAGGAAATAAACTGAAGCCGAAATGGGTAGGCGAGAGTTTCTAACTCCCGCTCCTCGCACCATCAGCCACACGGGTCCGTAGCATTGTGGTTCCTAAATGTCATGTCATCAGGTGACGGCGAGCGTGCTCCGAATTCCCTTTCGGGACTCGGTTTCAACGCATGAAGTTTTGGTTTCAGTGCATGCTACGCACACACAAGAATAGATGAGAAGGCAGCATCGGATCGGGGATCGATTCGTGACACGCTGACTTGTTATGAAACATCATCTATCGAAGGAAATTGTCGGAATTGATCTTGGGGATTTAAAGCATGCAATCTCGGTATTAAGACCGGGCCTCAAGGGAGATTATTAAGGAAACAACGATTACAAATCATCGCGAAAGTTTACGGCGTTTGTCTCAAAATTTCCCTGGTGCTTTGATTGCTCTGGAGGTGGGCACCCATAGTCCATGGGTGACTCGTTTTTTGCAGGGTTTAGGGCACGAGGTGTTGGTGGCTAATCCGCGCAAGGTGCGAGCTATTTATCAGAATGATCGGAAGTGTGATCTCTATGATGCATGGATGTTGGCGAAGTTGGCGGCCTTCGATCCTGCGATGCTTTACCCTATCGAGCATCAATCTGAGGAGGCTCAACGCGATCTTTTGCAGATCAAACTCCGCGACAGCTTGGTGCGTAGGCGGGTGGATTTGATCTCTTCGGTGAGAGGGGTTTTCAAGAGTCTGGGGCTGCGTTTGAAGCTATCAAATACCAATTATTTTGGTCCGCATACCAGGAAGGCTTTAAAAGGAGTGAACGATGAATCTCTGGCCTTGATCGAGCCGATTTTGGTGAGCATTGAGATGATGACCAAGCAGATCAAGGTCTTGGATCGTGAGATCGAGAAGCAGGCACAGACACGGTATCCCGAAACATTACGACTCCGTGAGATTGTTGGAGTGGGACCGATCACGGCGCTGACTTTTGTGTTGGTGATTGGGGATGTGGGGCCTTATCTGGGTCTTGTCCCCAGGCGTGATCAATCGGGAGATGCCGATCCAGAGTTAAGCATCAGTCGCAAAGGGAATGCTTACTTGCGAAGCCTATTGGTGGGGTGTGCGCAATATATCTTGGGGCCATTTGGAACGGACTGTGATCTCCGCGAGCGAGGGCTGAAGTTGGTGGAACGTGGTGGTCGTCGAGCGAAGAAAAAGGCGGTGATTGCGACTGCGAGGAAGTTGGCGGTAGTGATGTTGAGTTTGTTGAAAAGTGACGGGAAGTACGAACCTGTCCGGAGAAATGAATCAATTCGAGAAACCGCTTAGAACGAGGGTTTTGGGAGAACGAAGACCGAAGATTTTGGAATGACTGCGATGCGACGTCTGCCCTGGTGGAGAGAGTTCGAAATGGATTTTGGAACGACTGCGATGCGCTGCAAGCATTGCGGGCTTTGCCGTGAGTGCGGGAACAAGAATGCAGCGTTTCACCTTTTTTTAATGAAACAGAACCAGAATTGGATCAATTCATGCATCGCAGGACCTCGAGAGCCTGTCATCGCGAGATGTAGAGTGCGAATGGAAGCCTGATTGTTCGTTTCGCCCAGCCAACGAGCCCCCCTAAATCCCCCAAGGGGGACTTCGCCCCTCCCATCCCCCCAGGGGAGCGGGGAGGATGGCGTGCGGGCAGATGCCAAGGCACGGCCGAGTGCCGATTCTCTGTGAAAGCTCGGAGCAATAAGGAAAAGTTGAAGTGAACTTCAATTTCTGGTTGACTGCCTTCTCATGGAAGACGTCGCACTCAACCGTTGACCGCTCTTGAGTTTGTCGACGTCTTCTGTAACTTGAAGGTGTTCCACTGCTTCAGAGCTGGTTTGTAGTTCGAGTCAGCGGCGAGTGGACTTTGACGTTCTGAAAAAAAGTGTCCAACGTTCTCGATAAGTTGCGGCAAATCGACCCGGGGGATTCAACCGAGATCGATGACGTGGATGAGATCTATGATTTGGTCGACACTCTATTCGAGGGGCGTAATTCCCTTGCCGACAATGAGGTTGATGTTCTGTTCAGTTTGTTTGAGAAATTCCCAGCAGACTACTACAGCCACGTGCTGTGGAACATCATCCATGGACTAGAGCACTTTGGAAGGTATCAGGACACGCTTGTCACTAGCCTCCGGAGGTCGCCCTCGTGCGTTGGTGTCATGATGGCACATCGCCTCCTAAATGGAGGATTCACAAACTATGATGGGATCCAATACTTCGATCTGCTCAAGGAGATCGCGACTCGAGATGATTGCGCTGCCGCCGTCCGTGAACGAGCACTTAAGTCGATTACCGCATACACTGAAGCCAACGCGGAACCCCAAAGATAGCTTCTGAGCGGAGCCTCAGGGCTATCGGTTGTTGAACAGGCCCAGGGTGCGATGGCTTTGGCGGGTTCAGGCGGCCCATGCGTTTTCTATTCGTGACTCTCCCTCAGGGGTTTACGTTGGTCTTGCACTCTTTGCAATCGATGCAGGTTCTCGGCGGGGACTGTGAGGTCCATCGCAGGGCGATGGAGTTCACTTGGGTCGACGGTGAATGAATATTTTGGGGTGGAGCTGGTTTGGTTTTTCGTTTTTGCGGTTTTGAACGGTGAATTGGCTTGTTTTTGGGTGCATGTTCTAGGGCTCGGTCGGTGCGAGCTTCTTGAGGTACGAGGATGATTTGATGTTTTCATGGGGTTGCTATTGGTGGACCTCTTGGGCGGGAGATTTCGCGAAGAAAAATCAGGGGGCTTTGGCAGTGGAGGCAGGTGAAGGGTTCGAGGGGTGGTGAGATGGGTGGTTGCTCTAGAGTTTGACCTAGAAGAAGGCGAATGAGATTTCGGTTCTTTTTGGCGGCTCCGGCGGCGAGTCCGTAGTGGCGAATGCGCATGAAACCTTTTGGAAGGATGTGGAGGCACCAGCGGCGGAGCAGTTCGTGTGGGTGAAGTTTGAGAACGGAGGTTTTTCGCGTGGTGCTACAGGTCCATTTGAGGAAGATGTTGCCTTGAGGGTCGTATCCGAGGAGGCGTTTGGCGTTGAAGGCGCTTTGTTGGACGTATCGAGCGAGGTATCTGATGGCGGTTTTTCCGTTGCCGGCAGGTTGAAGTTGGATGTTCCAGATTTGTTTGGGGCTGAGGGAGTGACGTTGGTCGGGGGTGAGTTGTTGGTAGAGGTCGGGGTGGTTGGTTTTAAGGGATTGGTAGATGAGGCTTCGGAAGCGGGCACCCAGGGGTTTGTGATGAATGAGGAATTTGTTGGGTTCTTTGGGATGGTGGAGGGTTT